>JAZQHP010000041.1:0-10225 GCA_045540655.1 Acutalibacteraceae bacterium | reverse complement strand
CTTCTATGGTAAGATGGTGATAGTTCATACAGATTTCTCCTTTTCGTAGTTTATTGTGTGGTAACTTTATTCTACCAGAAATCTGTATGAACTTCATTTTTTATTTCGATAAAGTGTTGCACTTGATAGTATAATTCACCGAAAGGAAAATCTCCCGTTCGGCTTCCGCCGAACGGGAGATTTGAAATCGTCGTTATTGTGCCAGACCCTGACGGAACGCGTTAAACGCCCACGTGGAGGATTCGTCCAGTTCCAGATAATTGACAATGTAATCTGTGCCGTCGATCTGCGTGTAGTCGTTGCAGTTGAACCACACCGCACCCTTGATGTTCTTGCAGAACGGATAGGACGCACGGTTGTTCAGACAGGAAAACATATTCTGGATCCAGTAATACTGCACATAGCGGTTACGACCGAGCGTCGTGTTTTTCCACGTGTCCGTGTCCCAATCGAATTGCTTCTCGCCGCCCGCGCCGCAGGCAAACTCCGAAATGATCCACGGATACCGGATGAACGAGTCTTTGTTGATGTTGTAGACCTCAGTGTACATCTCCTGGAAATACGGCACGCTTGAGCCGTTGCCCATTTCGTAATCGGTCAGACCCAGCACCTGCACATATTCCTCGCCCGGCATGTAGCACAGCGGATCGCCCCACGAACAGTTCGGGTAGGTCGGCGTGAACGGATTGAAGATCCAGATGCAGTTGTCTACACCTTCCTCTTCAAAGATGTCATACAGATGTTGCCAGCCCTTGACGAAAATATCGGGATCCAGCAAGGACACCAGCCCGCAGTAGCTCGTCCAGTCGGTGTTCATTTCGTTGTTCAGGCGGAACAGGATCGGTTGGCCGTACGCTTTGATATCGCGCGCCAGCTGACGGAAATGCGCGTCGTAGTCGCCGCGGAGTACGTTGAACACGGGGGTCGGACCGTCGAGTTTCTGATTGTTGGTCATGGTGTACTGATAGGTAAACTGCAACACCGGTTTGCCGTTGAAGCCGTTGCCGCCTGCATACTGCTGTGCCATCTCCAGCGGAAATGGGTTGAGATTCGAGCCGTAGGACAGGTGCGTATACGTCGGCATAATATCGTATTCGGTGCCGATTGCCGCCGTGATGCGGTCATATTCGGACTCGATTTCCTGCTGACGCGTCGCGTAATTCTCGTTGGTGATTTCCAGCATACTGTGGGAGAAAAAGCCCCAGTCGGTGCTGTCCTGCTCAACGAGCTTATTATAATACGCGAGCGTCTGCGCGTTCCACGAGCTCGGCGCGATGCGGTTATACTGCCCCTGCGCATTAGTCGCCGTGCCCACGACGCCGATCTCTTTGAACGAACGGATCAACCGATCGATCATGCCGTCGGTCGGTGTGTTGGATTTGAGCACCATCAGATAGAACGAATTGTAGGTCTGGAATTTGCGGATGACCGCAATGCTGTAATACGGCATCTCGATATTTCCCTGCCAGTCGATCGCCATATCATAGGTCAGCACCGTGTAACCGTCCAGCATAGTGGTCGATTCAACCGGGGTGCGAAGGTAGCGGATATAGTTGTTGGCAAGGAAAGACTCGTTGCCGATATAGGGATTCAGCCATTCGGTAAAATAGGTGTTCCAGCCCGCTGTTGTGTTGGCGTAGGGGCTCTCCTCCTCCTTCGATACGGTCAGCACATAATCGTCCGACGTGTACCGGGAGCGAAGCGCCGACAGCGAATAATCGGGAGTCCAGTCAAAGGGAATGTCGATCCGATAGCCGT
The DNA here is from genome assembly GCA_045540655.1 of Acutalibacteraceae bacterium. Taxonomy (GTDB): domain Bacteria; phylum Bacillota; class Clostridia; order Oscillospirales; family Acutalibacteraceae; genus RGIG1959. Next base: position 8,467 of record JAZQHP010000041.1, on the reverse strand, counting down.
CGGCATAGTTCATGATACGCTTGGAATATTGCGTTTGATAAATCTTCTTTGTATCCACCGAAGCGGCCTGCATGGTCGTTGCCGTGGTGCGTGCGCCGTTTTCATACAATTCCATGCCGGTAAGGGTCGCAAGCCCCTCGGTTTCGGCAGTGTCGACCAACGAATGACGGACCATCGTCAGCGGATCGGTAGACAGATCCACGTCAACACCGTCAAGATGCGCGGCACTTAATTTCAGTTTGCGAATGGTCACGGTATTGTCGTTGTAGCCGACAACAAACAGCTTGATACCGCTGATCCACAGATACCCGCTCGGGCGGCAATCATCCGGTACCGCGCCCGAATCGATCAGATCCTGTACCGAAATCGTTCCACTGTAGGTGCCGGGAAGAATATCCTCCGTTGAGGCATCCAGGTTATCGGTGATAAAGGGATTGAGCGACATATAATTCGGATTGGCGTTATCGTCCAGATACGGCACGTCGCCGCCGAGGAACAGATTCATGCTCGCCGACGCACTCGATACGGTCAGATCAAATTCAATCACCGCTGTGGAAGGTGCCAGCACTTTGGCGTCGTAAGCATACGACGCGAAGGGCCAGGAGAGCGGGTTGAGCAAGGCACCTTTGGCGCCTTCGTCGCGTTCGGTGACGTTAGTGAAGGTGTAGCCGCCGTTGGCCAGCGCCGTTTCCTTCATCGCACAGTGGGCAACCCCCGCCATCTGCACGGGATTGTTCCAATCATCGACTGTCGGCGCCAGCATATCCACAGCCGTCAGCACATCCGACGTCCCCTGAAGCGCTTTGAGCATAATCAGACGCACATCCGATGTATTGACGTTGCCCTCGCCCGTGAGATCCGCCGCCGCGCTCACGGCAGGCTCCATCGCCACGCCCGACAGGATGTACACCATCAGCAGACGGGCATCGTAGGTCGTGATATCGCCGTCGCCGTTGATATCGCCGTCGCGATAGATCACCGCCGCGGGAATGCTCCAGCCGCCGATCGCCGCCATCGAAAGCAACATAGACAGCACCAGCATCCAAGTCATGCTTTTCTTCATGTCTCTTTCCCCTTTCAAGGAGATACACCCGTATATAATACCTATATTTTATCGCTTTTGCGCACAAAAGTCAATTCTTTTGCCGCTTCCTTCACGCGGTCTTCACTTTATAAAAAATCCCGTATGATTCGCCGGGAATCATGCGGGATTTCAAATATGTAAGGAATAAGGAAGGAGCAATCAGCGGGTGGCTTTCTTGCGCATACCCGCCAGAGCAGCAACCGCCGTCAGCGCCATCGCCGCCGCCAGCACATACAGCAACGCCGTACCCGCATCTGCGGTATTGGGGCTGTTTTGCGAGTTATCCGCCTTCGCCACCGTCGTGGTGGTCACTTCCGCCGCCGTGGTGGTCGTTTCTTCGGTCACCGTCGTGGTGGTCGTGGTCTCTTCGGGCGTGTCGTCCATCGCCATCGCCGCTTTCAGATCCATCGCCTCACGTACGAAGTCACCCGTCACGGAGTTGGCGTTGTCATACGCCGCCTGTGCCTCGGTGATCGCCGCCGCCAGCGCCGTCTTCTTTGCCTCGGTCACAGGCTCACCCATCGCGTTCGCTTCGTCGATGACCGCCTTGAGGGCTTCCTTCGCCGTCGGATCGGTGGTCACGTCGTTGCGCTTGCAGATCAGGATGGAGCTGCCGACCGGACGGATATAGCCGTTGTCGGAGGTGTAGAACTTCGCTTCGCCGTTAACATGCATATAGCTCGATCCGCCGCCGTCCAGCGCGACCGCATATTGGCAATCCAGATCGATCATCATTTTCGCGAGCTTCTCAAGCGTCAGGCCGTAGGTGTAGGCACCCGAAGTGCCGCGGCCCGCCGCACAGAGCATCACAACGGTGCCGTCCGCCTTGACGCCGATCGCCGTGCGCTGGGCACGCTGCGCCACCAGACCGCCGTCGTCTTTGATGTTGGCAATGTTGTTTTCGCCGTTCATCACGATGTTGTACTTCGCGGCGCTGACCGTCATCGCATTCTTCATGACATCTTCGGAAGCCTTCACAAGCTCGTCCGCGAAGATTTCGATTTCCTGACCGACCGTCAGATTCGCCAGCTTCGCATAGTTCGCCGAGGTGCTCTGCGCGAACAGCACAAACTGATCCTTCGTCATTTCGGTGCCGTAGGTGTCTTTGTTGACCGACACGACCTTGCCCTTCAGGGTGCCTTCGATGGTCAGTTCGGTGCCGTCGAGTTTGTCAAACACAACCTCCACGCCCTTGACATCGGCGTTGGTGTAGGTTTTGCCGCCCGTTTCATAGTCGAAGTACATCCACGGATCCCACCAGTTGGTGCCGACAAAGCGCTTGTTGATGGTGCTGATCATGCCCGCGCCGCCGTTGACCGCCACGCCGTCGATCTTCACCTTATACGCCAGTTCGGATTCCACGAGATTGAAGCTGCCGTTGCTGTCGATCGCCAGGCAGATCTCGCGGCGATTTTCGCTGTCCGCCACAATGCGGCCGTTGGTGACCAGGCGACCTTCCAGCGTACCGTAGTTGCCGCTGTTCATAGAGAAGAATTCGCCGTTGATCGCGCCGACCACTTCATAGCCTTCCGCAATCGCCGCATCCACAGACTCGTTCACGCGATAGCCGTACGAGGGCTTCGCCTGATACGCCATCGGGATGAGACCGGTGGTCGCGGGGTTAAATTCCAACGTGTGCACCGTCTGACCCTTCTTCGTCAGATCGGTAAACGTCAGGTACGTATAATCGTAGCCTTCCACACCGGCAACACCTTTTTCGGTGGTCGTGCTTACGACCGTACCGAAACCGTCGTATTTCTCGCCGACATTCAGCTCATACGCTGCGGCGGGCATCGCCATCACCGAAAACAGCACGGCAAGCGCCGTCAGCACGGCAAGCAAACGCAAATGTTTCATGATTGGTCCTCCTTTTCCGATTTCATGTCGGATATATACAGATAAAGTATAGCATACATCATCCGCAAGTGCAACCGCTTTTTCAAAGAAATATATAGATTATTTATAAGACATTTTGTGTAGAGCTATTTATAAGACATTTTGCGCAGAGCTTTTTGACGCATACTGCACAAAATTACCGTTCAAAACGGCAATTTTGCCTATAACTTCTTTACTCTTTTCAAAAAATATGGTATGATATACTAAACAGAAAGCGGCGCATTCCCGCGTACAGAATCACAAAATCTCAGAAAGGTGACGATTCACTATGAAAACCATCCAAAACGTTTCGCTCAAGGTGTTGTCCCTGATGATGGCACTGACGATGTTGGTGTCCATGGTCAGCATCGGTGCTTTCACGGCGGACGCTTACACCGTGAACCCCACTCCCATTGTGCGTCAAAACCTCGCCAAATGGAAAAACTACACGTACGGCGATCCCGTCAACGGCACGCTGTATCGCACCGGTTGCGGTATGTTCGCGATCGTCAACGCAGTCGGATTCCTGACCGGTAACGAAATGAGTGTGACCGAGGTTGCCGCATGGGGTCACTCCATCGGCGGGTATAACCCCGGTTCCTCGCACGCGGGCACCTATCGCGGCACCATCTATCCCCGTCTGCAAGCCAAATACGGCACGCGCTACGGCTTCACGGTGGACTGCAACGGCTCCGACGGCTACTGGGCGGGTTCGTCCTCCACGAAGCTTAAAAACCATCTGGCAAACGGCGGCGTGGCGATCGGTCACGTGCCCGGCCACTTTATCGCGATCGTAGATTGGGACGGCGCGAGCTACCACCTGTATGACAGCTACCCCACCGCCGCCCGCGGCACCAATTCCAATGCCGGCACCGGTCTGGGCGACTGCTGGGTGTCGCCGTCGAAGCTCGCCAGCGGCAAGCTGAAACTCGACTGGTTCTGCCTGCTGTCCCGCACGGGCACGGTGATCAATAACCAGGTGATGGAAAAGACCTACACCGTGACCTTTGACTCCCGCGGCGGCAGCAGTGTGAAAGCGCAGACCGTCGAGGAAGGCAAATATGCGACCAAGCCCACCCCCACCCGTGATGGCTTCGAATTCCTCGGCTGGTATGACGAGGACGGCTACGAATTCCTGTTTGATACCACCGCCATCTGGGCCAATCGCTCACTCCACGCCGAGTGGCGTGCGATCACCTGGCCGCAAACCACCGACTACATGCCCACCGGTACCAACTTCGCCTCCGAAGCCTGCGATACCGGCAGTGTGTGGACCTACTTCAATCCCTCTTCAGGCGCCGCCACGCTGTATAAAGCAGGCGAAGGCTACGGTTGGCCGTCGGCGATCGCCACCCATCAGACCAGCGTCGATCTGTCAAAATACGCCTATCTGAACATCTCCCTCAACGCGACCGCTCAGTTCAACGCCGCCATTCTTTTCCGTGATACGTCGATGAACACACACGTTGTGAAGCTGTCGCAGATCATCAACGGTACCGATGCCGACTTCCAGCCCGGTCAATATGTGCTGACCGCCAACGTCGGTAACTATCTCTATTCTAACGGCGACTGGACCCTGCCCGCCGACGGTGTGGTCAACATCGAAGCGATCCGTTACTTCGTTATCGGCAATGAGACGGACTATGTCAACCTCTACGGAGTTTGTTTCAGCGGCGAGCAGAACTACCTCGATCTGATGAATCCCGACACGATCGTGCAGGAGCCGATCGCGGGCGCGACAGGTTCCTACACCTATGATAAGGGCGTCCTCAACATCCAAGGTACCGCCGGCTACACGGTGAGCTTCTACCCGAACGTGTCCTATGCGCCGCAACAGCTTGCCAACTGGATCGTTTCGGTGCAATCGGGCGCCAACTTCGACGTGTCGATGGTGGTGACCACCTCCGAAGGCGACAAATACGTGTCACTCGTGTCGGACTACTACAACGTGCTCGGCTTCACCGAATATCCCGAGCTCGGTCTTAACCCCGGTCAGTATTCCCGCTCGTTCAACCTGCTTGGTATGTATGAATGGAACGGTATCCTGCCCGCCGACGGTCAGAGTGTGATCAAGAAGGTTTCCTTTGAACTGCGCAGCGAAGGCGATGGCACGCTGTACGCCGTTCAGATGTGCGACGCGCCCGTAACCAAATACTTCACCGACGACGTGGTGAAGAGCGGTTCGTGGCAGGGCTACATCGACATCACCAACACCGATTACGTGCTCAACCGGGATACCGATGTCCTTGTCGGCGCTTTTACGGATCTCACCGTTTCGCAGGCCAAGAACGGCATGAACAACGGTCAGTATGTCCGCCTGTTCGATAACGGCACGGAAGTGACGGACACCGCCGTCGCCAAGACAGGTCTGACCGTCAGGGTCATGAACGGCGACACGCTGATCTCCGAATACACGCTGGCGATCCGCGGCGACGTGGACCGCAACGGTGCCAAATCCACCTCCGACGTGCGCAACATCATGCTCAGCGTGCTTCGTGACGAAGCGCTGCCTGTAGACGCGGAAGCCGCCGCCGATATGAACGGCGACGCCGAAATCAACACCACCGACGCCAAACTGCTGATGCTCGCGATGCTGTCCGACTGATCTGTCCCTTATACCGCTCATCCCGCCCTGCCGATCATTTATGGATCGGCAGGGCTTTTTTATTCATATCCCAAGACGCCGAAAAGCCCGTCCGACACGGATGATGTCGGCCGGGCTTTGATTGGTTGTAGATCGTTTATGCCTCCGCGGAGAAAATCGCATCGATCTCCTCTTCGGTCAGATGGTTCTTTTCCAGCAACGCTTCGACCATGCGATCGATCTTGTCTGTGTTGTTGCGCACCATGTCGATGGTCACCTTCATTTCGCGGTTGAGCACCTCGTTGATACGTCCGCGCACGGCATCGGGCATATCGGGCTTGTCAAACAGCAACGCCGCCATACCGTACTCTTCGTCCATGCCGTACACGCACAGCATGTTATACACCGTGCCGGTCGCCGCGCGCAGATCGGCACTGGCTCCCGTCGAAATGCCGTCCTGTTCACCGTAATAGACAATTTCCGTCGCGCGACCCGCGAGCGCCGTGCGCACGTTCGCCAGCAAATCTTCCTTCGTGAGCACCATCTTATCCTCTTTGGACGCATGCTGCATGTAGCCGCCGTGGTTGCCGCGGGACACAATGGTCACATACGACGGTTTTTCGCCGGAGAGCCAGCATACCAACGTGTGACCCGCTTCGTGACGCGCCGTGCGTTTCACCTGTTCGGGATCCCACTGCTTCTCCTCACCGCCGAAGAAGGATTCATACGCCTGATCGAGCAACGCGTCGTCGACCTTCGTCACGCCTTTGCGCACCGCCGTGCGCATGGCAAGGCTGATAACAGATGCCAGGTTGGCACAGCTCTGACCGATGGAGCGCTTGGCAATGCTGCGAAGCTCCGCATCCGATACCGTGGCAAGCGCCTGTTTCTTCTCGCGCTGCAGACGCAGGAAGCGCTCGCGCTCCTCCTCGTTGGGGAGATCCACATAGATGCGATTGTCAAAGCGGCGCAGGAACGCCTGATCCAGCGAGTTTTGCGCCGCGGGATCCACGTCGTAGTTGGTGGCACCCAGCACAAAGACCGGACGTGCAGGATCCACCGCAAAACCGTCTACCTGCGCCAGGAATGCCGTCAGCACATCCTCGCCGCGGTACCCTTCGCCGTCACCCTTTTTACTGCGATCGCGGGCAATGACGTCGATCTCATCGATAAAGATAATGGCGGGCGCATACTTTCTGGCGGTTTCAAACAGCTCGATGAGCTGATCCTTGCCTTCGCCTGCCCATTTCTTGATAAAGCGGTTGCCTTCCGTGGGAATGAAGGTAACGCCCGCCGCCGTTGCCATCGCTCTGGCAAGCAGTGTTTTACCCGTGCCGGGAGGTCCGTACAACAGAATACCCTTGGGCATATCCAGTCCCGTGCCGATGAACTTTTTGGAGTCGCGCATATAATCCACGAACAACTTGAGTTCTTCTTTGGCATTTTCGGCGCCGATCACGTCGTCCCAGAGCACTTTTTTGTTGGAGATATCCCCCAAAATCTTGCCCTTGTCTTCGGCATCCACGTTCGTCACCAGTTTCAGGTCGAACAAGCGCACGATCGCTTCGGAACCGTCGTCGGACACCACCTGTGCCGTTTCAAAGGCAACAATTTTCTTCTCGCGCTCCAGACGGATCATGCTGTCCTGATGATGCAGTTCGAGCGCAATGCGATCCACCGAATCGACCATGTCGTCCGCCAGAATCACACCGCGCACACCCTGGCGCAGGAAGGATTGCTTTTCTTCTTCGTAAATCTTCTCGAAGTCCTTTTCCAGCAGGTACACAGGCAGACTCCGACAGGTCGCAAGCAGGTACTTCATCGTCGAGCGACCTTCCGAGGCGATATCCTCCACGTTGAGCACATCCGTCTGACCGTCGGGCGTACCGCAACGGATGTCGATCATCGCAAAGTCGATTTCTTCCTTGCCAATCAAAGCGATCGCTTTTTCACAGGTATCGGCGGTGTACAGATCCACCTGATCCAACATACCGCGGTAGGTTGCCAGATCTGTTTCCTCCGCCACGATCAACACCTTGGGGCGCGCATGGCGCTTGAAGATTTCCTGAATCTTCTGCGGTGCATTCATCAGATCCACTTCAAAGCGGATGTTTTTGAGAGCATCGATCGTCGTCGGAACCTTATCGGAATTGAGCAGGCGAAGCAATTCGTAAATCTCATTGCTGACGAGCGCTTTGGAGCGTGCCGTGATGGTGCGGGCATCGCATCCCGCGCCCTCGGAGAACAGCAACGCCGCCGATACGTCGGTGGCAATCTTTACGTCGAAATCAAATTTCTGACGATACGCCTCCACCTGCTTTTCCATAACGCTGTCGGAGATGTGTTGCAGGACGTGCGCGGTCATGTGATTGAACATGACCACACTGCCCGTCGCCAGACGCGAGCAGATTGCCGACGGGAAAAACGGGTTGCCGGTGTGGATATTGATGTCCTCGCGCAACGCCTTAATAACCTGCTTGTTCGAATACAGGGACATGTCCCCTGTCTCATTTTCATACAACTGGCGTCCCGCATTAGAGGTCATGATGATGATCGCTTTTTTGCAGGACACTTCCGTGTGATGCTTGCTGTCGGTCAGGTGACCCGCGTCGAGCATCTGCAGGAATTGGTGGATCACGTTAATGTGGGCCTTTTCAATCTCGTCAAACAGCACAACGCTTTCGGGGTGCTTTTTCAGGAACGAGGTAACAACACCTTCTTCGGAATCCTTATACACCGCCAGTGAACCCGCAAAACGCGAAACCGACTCGCGCTCAGCGAAATCGCTCATGTCAAAGCGCTCAAACTTACGCCCGATCGCTGTCGCCAGTTCCTCGGCGAGCATCGTTTTGCCGACACCGGGAGGACCCGCAAACAGGAATACCGCACGCGGACCCTTCTTGGCTTTGTCGTCCATCGCGGCG
>JAZQHP010000040.1:0-15691 GCA_045540655.1 Acutalibacteraceae bacterium | reverse complement strand
TTATTCGCGGTTTTTCAGCGCGCGTTCCGCTTCGCGCTTCATGTCGCGGCGGGCGGCATCCTCGCGCTTGTCATAGAGCTTTTTGCCGCGGCATACGCCGACTTGCACTTTCACGCGGGAGCCCTTGAAATAGAGCGACAGCGGGATCAGGGAGTAGCCCTGTTGCTTGACCACGCCCAGCAGGCGCATGATCTCGCGTTTGTGCATCAGCAGACGGCGCACCCGCATGGGGTCGCGGTTAAAAATGTTGCCCTGCTCATAGGGGCTGATGTGCATACCGTTGACAAACATTTCGCCGTCGACAACGGAGCACCAGGCGTCCTTCAGATTGACGCCGCCTTTGCGCAGGGACTTGACTTCGGTGCCGACCAGCTCAATGCCCGCTTCGAGTGATTCCTCGATGAAGTAATCGTGAAACGCTTTTTTGTTTTGTGCAATCACTTTGGTGGTTTCCTGCGGCACGAAGATCCCTCCTTATGTCACATGGGGCAGGATGTGGTTAGAGTGTGCTTCGTCCTTCCAGCGAACGGCGAAGCGTGATCTCATCGGCGTATTCCACGTCGCCGCCGACGGGGATGCCGTAGGCAAGACGGGTCACGCGGATGTTGAAGGGGGCGAGGAGCTTGGCGATATACATCGCGGTTGCTTCGCCCTCGACGGTGGGGTTGGTTGCCATGATCACTTCCGTGATGTCTTCATTGGTGACGCGGTAGAGCAATTCGCGGATGCGCAGTTTATCCGGGCCGATGCCGTCCATCGGCGAGATGGTGCCGTGAAGCACGTGGTACAGTCCGTGATATTCGCGGGTGCGCTCGAACGCGGCAACATCCTGCGGTTCCTCCACGACGCACAGCGTCGACCGATCGCGCCCTTCCGACGCGCACACGGGGCACAGCTCGCTGTCCGCGAGGTTGTGGCACGCGGTGCACTCCTTGATGGTGGTGCGTGCCTGCACAATGGCTTCGACGAGGGCGGATGCTTCCTCCTCGGGAGCGCGCAACAGATGGAACGCGAGACGCTGGGCGGATTTATGCCCGATGGAAGGCAGACGCTCGAGCTGTTCGATGAGCGTCTCCAGCGGGGCTACATGAAAAGCCATACGATTGATCGTCCTTTCCGCCGCATCAGAACAAGCCGGGCATGCCGGGAATGTTCATGCTGCCGGTGATGTCGCCCAGTTCCTTCTCGGCGGTATCGATGGCGTTACGGATCGCTTCGTTAACAGCCGCCGTCACGAGATCGGTGAGCATTTCCACGTCGTCGGGATCGACCGCCTCGGGGGCGATGGTCAGCGAGCGGATGAGGTGCTTGCCGTCAACAACGGCGGTCACCATGCCGCCGCCGGCGGTCGCGCTGTATTCGCGCTCCTCCAGCTCGGCTTGCTTGTTCGCCACATCCTCCTGCATCTTCTGCGCCTGACGGAGCATGGCCTGCATATTGCCGGGACCTTTGCCGGCGCCTTGCGGTAAACGTGCTTTCATAACAATCAAACTCCTTTAACGGTTTAGTGTTCTTCCACGGGAACGCCGCCCTCTTTGGCGGTCTGCAGTAACTGAGACAGCGGATCGGCGGGCTTTTGAGCGCTGTCGGCGGGCTTTTGCGATTTCACGCCGATGCGGTAGGACCGTCCGGTCACTTCGGCAATGGCGTTGATGAGCGATGCCTTATTGTTGCCGCCGCGCACAAGCGTGCGGAACAGCGGGCTGTCGGTATAGAGGATGACGTGCGTGTCGGTGAGGGTCGCTTCGACGGTTTCCAGCACGCCGAAGAGCGGCGCGCAGGTGGTGCGCAGACGTTCCAGCACCTCACGCCATTGGGTGAACGGACGCTCGGCACCGCTGTCGGCAGTGGGAGCGGGCGGTGCCGCAGGCACGGCTGTCGGCGGCGGCAGTTCTTCCGTCGGTGCGGGCGGCGGCAATTCCTCGGTTGCCGGTGCGGCGGGTGTCGGAGCAGGCTCCGAAGGTGTCGCAGGGGCGGGAGCCGCATCCGCGGGAGCGACAGGTGTCACGGCGGGCGCCGCGGCAGGTGCCGTCGGAGCGGGCAGACCCGCCGACAGACGGCGCACCGCATTTTCCAGCGTGTGGATGCGGGCGGTAAGCGCCGCGACGGACGAGTCGAGCGACGGCTCGCAGAGCTTGAGCGTCGCCATTTCGGTTTCCATGCGACGGTCTGCGCCGCTTTGCAGGCGGGCGGATGCCGCTTGCAGGATCTCCATTGCGTGCAGGATCGCGGGCAGATCGTACTGCGCCGCTTCCGCCTGCAGACGGCGGAGCTCGTCGTCGGTGGCGATCAGGATGGTTTCGGGGTTACGCACGCTTTTGCACAGCATCAGCTCGCGGTAGAACTCCAGCCACTCGATGCACAGCCGCGCCATATCGCGCGAGGCGCTGTGCAGTTCGTCGATGAGCATCAGAGCGGCGGCGGTATCGTGCGCCCGCACGGCGGCGGACAGACGATACAGATGATCGCGCCCTGCGAGTCCCGTAGCGTCCGCCACGACCTGCTCGGTGATCTCCCGCGAGCGGGAGAGGCACTGATCGGTCAGCGACAGCGCATCGCGCATCGCGCCGTCGGCAAGCCGCGCGAGCAACATCGCCGCTTCCCGGGTCAGGGTGAAGCCTTCGCCGTCGGCGACGGTCTGCAGGCGCGCCGCGATATCCTCGGGGGCGATGCGGGAGAAATCAAAGCGCTGGCACCGCGAGAGAATGGTCGCGGGGAGCTTGTGCGCTTCGGTGGTAGCAAGAATAAAGATGACGTGGGCGGGCGGCTCTTCGAGCGTTTTGAGCAGGGCGTTGAACGCGCCGTCGGAGAGCATATGCACCTCGTCGATGATGTACACGCGGTATTTGGCGACGGCGGGCGTGAAGTTGACCGCTTCGCGCAGTTCGCGGATGTTGTCGACGCCGTTGTTGGAGGCGGCGTCGATCTCGACCACGTCGAGGATGGAGCCGTCGTCGATGCCGCGGCAGTTGTCGCAGGCGTTGCAGGGATCGCCGTGTTGCGGATTCAGGCAGTTGACCGCTTTGGCGAGGATCTTCGCGCAGGAGGTTTTACCCGTGCCGCGCGAGCCGATGAACAGATAGGCGTGCGCGGGACGCCCTTCGCGGATTTCGTTTTGCAGGGCGGCGATAACGTGCGCCTGACCGCTGACATCGGAAAACGTCTTCGGACGCCACTTTCTGTACAACACCTGATACATACGACAACCTCCTTTGAAAAAATCGGCGGGAAAAGAAACGCGTGCCTTCGGGCATACGAGAGGACAGGTTACCTGCGGCGCACGGGAAGCAACCGCTTAATGCTGCTCGGTTCCCCGCCTGACATGGTTCACGGTGTCCCGTCGCACAGGACCCGCCCTCCCGTATGCCCCAAAGCACGCGGACTCACTGGCGTGTAGTGAATACCTATACAGTATACTATGATTTTTCGGATTTGGCAAGGGGAAAAGCGGCTTTTTTTGTGCCTTCGGGGGGCGGCGGACACCGTTTTTGCAAAAAATGCAAAAAAAGCTGGAAATCCCGATAGCAATCTGTTATACTGATAATGTATGATTGGACATTCTGTTTTTCGGAAAGGATGAGACTGTATGGCTCGCAGTATTTTCAGCTACCGTTTGGCGGCGCTCCGCAGAAAGCGCAAGCTGACGCAACGGCAGGTTGCCGATGCGCTGGGTCTCTCTCGTTCTGCCTACACCTGCTACGAGGTGGGCAATTCCATGCCGACCGCCGCGATGCTGTGCGCGATCGGAGATTTCTTTGATGTCAGTCTGGATTATCTGCTCGGGCGACATGAGGACCCGGAGCTGTACAACCTCGGGGATGTGGATTTCGCGCGCGGCGTGATGGCGCTTGCCGAGGATTACCGCCTGATGAGCGCGGGACTGCGCCGCAACACCGAGCAAGCGGTGTCGCTGTTTGCCCGCGGTCAGAGTCTGGCAGACGATAAGGAGAACGACGAATGAAAACAGTGAACAAGCATTTGTCCCGTGCCCTGGAGATCATTGTCTGGGTGCTGATGGGATTGTCGGCGGTACTGCTCATCACCCTGCCGTGGTGTGTGGATTTCATGATGGGCCTCAACACGCAGAGTGAGCTGTGGGACGAGGCGTTCTGGCGTCCGCGCTATCTGGTGACGCTTGCCGGCTCCGGCGTGATGGCGCTGTTGATGCTGTGGCAGGCACGCACCCTGCTCCACAACGCCAACACGGGCAAGATCTTTTCGGATGCGACCGTGCGTTGCCTGCGGGTGTTCAGCGTGGAAGCGCTGATCGTGTCGGCGTTTTACATTGGTCTGCTGTTTTTCGGCATGACCAAATTTTCCATCGGACTCATCGCGCTGTGCTTTGCGCTGGGCGGTGTGGTCGCGTGGGTGTTTGCGGGCTTTTTCTACGAAGCCACGGAGTATAAAAAAGAAAATGATATGACGATCTGATCGACAAGAGGTGAGAGCATGGCAATTATAGTGAATCTGGATGTGATGATGGCAAAGCGCAAGGTAGGGCTGACCGAGCTCTCCGAACGTGTAGGCATCACGCTTGCCAACCTGTCGATCCTGAAAAACAATCGGGCGCGGGCGGTGCGGTTTTCGACACTCAACGCGATCTGCCGCGAACTGAATTGCCAGCCCGCGGATATTCTGGAATACGTGCCGTCCGACGACGATGAGGACGGCGTGGAAATCCTTAACGATTGACACCACAAGCTGTTGTTTCAAACCGCTCCTTGCGGGCGGGCGGGAAGAACAGCTTTTTTCATGAATGAAAGCGGAGAAACTTTATGAAGACTTGGAATGATTTGCATATCGAAGGGCACGCCGCTCTGGCGCCGATGGCAGGCGTGGGAGACCGTGCCTTCCGACGGCTGTGCGTCGATCACGGCGCGGCGTTCGTCACCACCGAAATGGTCAGCGCGAAAGGGCTGTGCTTCGGCGACCGCAAAAGCCGCGAACTGCTGGTGCTCGACGAATACGAGCATCCCGCCGCCATTCAGCTGTTCGGCGACGATCCCGCCATCATGGCGAAGGCGGCATCGATGGTGATGGAGTTCGGACCGCAGGCGATCGATGTCAACATGGGCTGTCCCGCGCCGAAAATCGCCGGGAACCGTTGCGGCAGTGCACTGATGCGGGATCCGCAGTTGTGTCACGATATTGTGCAGGCGATGGTGCGCGAGGTGGATGTGCCGGTGACGGCGAAGATCCGCAAGGGCTACGACCGCACGCAGGTCAACGCCGTTGAGGTCGCGCAGGCGGTTGAAGCGGCGGGCGCGGCGGCGGTGACGGTGCACGGACGCACCCGCGATCAGATGTATGCGCCGCCCGTGGATCTGGATATCATTAAGGCGGTCAAGCAGGCGGTGGCGATTCCCGTCATCGGCAACGGCGACATCGCCGACGCCAAGGACGCCGCGAATATGCTGGAAGCCACCAATTGCGATATGGTCGCGGTCGGGCGCGCGGCGCTCGGTGCGCCGTGGATCTTTACCCAGATCGAGGCGTATCTGACGCACGAAGCGATCCTGCCCGATCCGCCCGTGTCGCGCCGCATGGAGCTGTTGTTCCGACAGGTGCGCATGATGGTGGAGCACAAGGGCGAAAAGATCGCCATGCTGCAGGCGCGCAAGCACGCCGGCTGGTATATGCGCGGGCTCAGCGGCGCGGCGAAACTGCGCACGCTCGCGTGTCAGCTGGAGACGCTCGCCGATCTGGAGCGGTTATGTTTTGAAGTGATGCGTTCGCAGGAAACGAACGCCGATTAAGACGGAAGAAGGGTGGGAGACGCGTTGGAAATGAGCACGATTCATGCACGGTTTTTGCAGGCGATGGCGGCGTTTCTCAACGGCGTTCCCGCCGGACTCGACACGGCAAACTGGCCGATTGAGGAATGGAAAGCGCTGTATCGCCTGGCGCGGCGGCAATCGCTGTCGGGGGCGTTGTGTACGGCGCTGGGATCTGCCCCGATGCCCGAGGCGGCATCCTCACGGCTTCGCCGCGACGCGTTCCAGATGCTGGCGCGATACGAGGCGCAACGGGAGATCGTCACCGACATTGCCGCCGCCTTCGGCGCGGCGGGCATCGATCACTTGTTTTTCAAAGGCGCGGTGGTGCGGGAATACTACGCCCAGCCCGCCATGCGCAGTATGGGGGATGTGGATCTGGTGATCCGCCCCGACACGGCAAACGAAGCGCACAAGGCGATGCTGGCGCTCGGCTTTGTCTGCGAGGAGAAAAGCGGCGAGGTGTGGTCATACACCCGTCGGGAGTATCTGGTGGAAATGCACCTGGTGGTGCGGCGGTACGACGTGCATCGGCAGGAAGCGGTGTGGTATGACGATCCCTTCGCGGATGCGGTGCCCACCGACGGCACCACCTATCGCTGGAGCGATGCGCAGGAAGCGGCGCATGCCGTGATGCATCTGGCGGCGCATTTTTGCGCGGGCGGATGCGGCCTTCGGCAATGGATGGATGTGGCGGTGCTGTGCGCCCGTTTCCCGCAGGAGGCGCTCTGGCGGGCGGTGTATCAGCGGCTGAAGCCGTTCGGTATGCATCATTTTCTGGAGCATGCGCTGGCGGTGTGCTGCAAGTGGTTTGACGCGCCTGCTCCGACGGCGCTTTGCCGCCCGCTCGACGAGGAAACGACGGCGACCCTGCTGTCCCGCGTGTTGCAGGACGGCACCTTCGGTGCCGATCAGCGACTGATGATCGCCGACGCCCGCAAGGAACGGCGCCGTCAAAAAGACAACGGCCGCTTTATGCGCGCGGTGCGGTGGGTGTTCCCCGAGACTTCGTACATTCGCACACGCTTTCCGTATGCGGCGCGCCACGGCGTACTGCTTCCCGTGGCGTATGTTCATCGGTTGGCAAAGGGTGTGACGAAACATCGCCGCACCCACCTTCAGCGAATGCAGTACGCCCGCGAACAGCAGGGCGATCTGGAGCGCGAGGTCGCGTTCTTCGACGCACTCGGTCTGTAAATCCAAAAAACAACGCCCCATGCTCCGTCGAAACAGAGCATGGGGCGTTTGGCTATTCTCATTTGCCTTCGTATTGCACGACGCTGGCAACGTCGTATTGGCTCAGCACGTCGCGTCCGTGCAGACCCTTGAGCTCCAGCAGGAACAGGATCTTGACCACCTCGCCGCCGAGCGATTCGACCAGCTCTGCGGCGGCCTTGATCGTGCCGCCGGTGGCGATGAGATCGTCGATCAGCACGACCTTTTGTCCGGGTTGGATGGAGTCCTCATGCATTTCGATGACGGCAGTGCCGTATTCCAGCGCATATTCGCGGCGGACGGTGCGGCGGGGGAGCTTGCCTTCTTTGCGCACGGGGATGAACGGCTTGTGCAGGGCATAGCTGATGGGGGCGCCGAACAGGAATCCGCGCGATTCCGTGCCCGCGATCACATCGAATTCCACGCCGTCGAGCAACGCGATCAGCTCGTCAACAGCAAGGCGGAAGCCGTCCGCATCCTGAAGCACCGTGGTGACGTCGCGGAACAGGATGCCTTCCTCGGGGAAATCGGGGATGGTCGTGATATAATCGGCAACGGTTTTTTTCTCCGTCATAATGATTCACCTGCTTTTAAGGAGTGTTTTCGTTATAGATATACTGATGAAGCGACAGCGTGGAGTAGGACGGGTCGGTCAGCCACAGCCCGAGACCGTCGCCGATCCAGGCACCTTCACAGTCGCCCTCGCCCGATGGGAGCGCGAAATCGCTGTCGATGGAGTAGTTCGTGTATTGCAGGGCGCTTGCGGCGTAGTTGAGAAGCTCCTCCTTAGACATGTTCGTCTGCACATAGGGGAGCACCGCCGTCAGCACGCCGGTCAGGGTCGCAAAGTTCATGGTCTTTGCCTTGGTCATCAGCTGATCGATCACCTTGCGCTGGTTGCTCTGACGGCGGAAATCGCTCGCGGCGTACAGCGTGCGGATGCGGCAGTAGGCGAGCGCCTGTTGCCCGTTCAGGTGATAGATGCCCGCCTCCGAGCCGAGCGGCTCGAGATCGGGGTTGTCGGGGGTGGCGAAGCGGTCGGGGTCGTCGGATTCCTTCGGAATGAAGCCCGCTTCTTCCGCCGTCAACTCAATGTCCACACCGCCCAGCGCGTCTACCGCTTTTTCAAAGGCGGCGAAGTCGACGGCGATGTATTGGTTGATGTCGAGCTTGAAGTTCTGCTCAATGGTCGCGGACAGCTTTTCAAAGCCGCCGTAGTAAAACGCGGCGTTGAGCTTCTGATAGTCATCCTCGCCGTCGCCGTTGAAGTCGAGCTCGGGAATGGTGACCCAGGTATCGCGCAGGAGCGACGCGAGCTTGATGGTCTGGGCATCGGTGTTGACCGACAGGATCATGTTCGTGTCGGAGCGGGCGCTGTAGCCCTCGCTGTCGCGGCCGTCCACGCCGATGAGCATGACATTGGTGATGGCGTCGGTGTTGCCGCGCACCTCAATGTGCTCGATGTTGACGGGGGTGGGATTTTCGATGACCTTGTCGATCGAGCCGTCGTCGATGTCGCCCGGAAGCATGGGTAAGTTGCTGTAATCGGTGGTGCCTTCGTCATAGCGGATGAGACCGAGCATCGAGCTGATATACACACAGCCGCTTGTCAGCACCACACCCGTGAGGATGAGGACAACGGCGCAAACAATGGAAACGATACGGACGGGGAGCGCAAAGCGCCATTCCTGTTTTTTCGCCGCTTTTTTGTCGGTTGCCATGCATCGACCACCTGCCTTTCCATAATATCGATTAAAAAGTAGTATACCACGTAATTGTGAATAATGCAAGAACACGCCGCGGCTTTTTGGAAGAAACGCCCGCTTTTGAGCGGAAAACCGCGAAGGAGGGGTTAAAATTTTGTAACACTCCTTTTTTTCATACGAAAGTGTGGTAGAATAAGCACATATATGAAACGGAGCAATCGGGCACGGCGCGGTTGCGGAAAGCGAGAAACCGAACTATGGCAAAGGAAAAACCGACGCGGGAAGCCCCTGCGTTTGACGATGTGATCGCGGGTCGTAACGCGGTGTCCGAGGCACTACGCTCCGGACGGCAGATCGACCGCCTGCTGGTTGCCAAGGGCGCAACGGGCAGTGTGGCGGTGCTGATCTCTCTGGCGCGTGAACGCGGCATCCCCGTCAAGGACGTGGATTCCCGCAAGCTCGATGCCATGTGCGGCGACCGTCATCAGGGGGTGGCGGCGATCGCGGCGTGCAAGGAATTCGCGACGCTCGACGAGCTGTTCGTCGCCGCAAAGGCGAAAAACGAGCCGCCGTTTTTTGTGGTGTGCGATGAGCTGGAGGATCCGCACAATCTGGGCGCGATCGTCCGCACCGCGGAAGCGGTGGGTGCGCACGGGGTGATTATCCCGAAGCGCCGCAGTGTCGGTCTGACCTCGGCGGTGTATAAGGCATCGGCGGGGGCGATCGAATACGTGCCGGTGGCCCGTGTGACGAACATCACCGACACCCTGCGCACGCTGAAGGAACGCGGTGTGTGGGTGTACGGCATGGATATGGACGGCGAGCCGTGGTGTGCGACCGATCTGACAGGTGCGGTGGCGCTGGTGGTCGGCTCGGAAGGACGCGGACTCGGACGTCTCGTGAAGGAACAATGTGACTTCGTGCTGAGCCTGCCGATGAAAGGGCAGGTCAACTCACTCAACGCGTCGGTCGCCTGCAGTCTGATGTTGTATGAAGCGGCGCGTCAGCGATCGGGAATCGCGGCGCGCAACGGGTAACCGAAAGAATGGAAGGAAAGGGGGGCGGATGCCACATGGACGATAACTCCTATTCGTTGGAAGACATTTTGCTGGAGCTGGAGCTCAAGCGCAGTATGGAAGAAAAGCGTCCCAAGCCGCCTCAGAGAGCCACTGAAAAATTTGCGACCACGCCGGCAAAACCGCCGGTGCCTGCCGCGCGTCCCGAGGAGCCCGAAGCGGCACCGCAGGCGGCGGATGCGCCCGCGCCCAAACCGTCAATGCCGACGGGAAAGCCGGAAGAGAAGCCCACACCCGCCGCGACAAAGCCGACGGCGCGTCCCGTGATTCCGCTCACGCCCGCGCCCGCGCCCAAACCCGCGGCGCCCGCCAAACCGCCCGTGTCGCAGAACACCGTTTCCATCAGCACCCGCACGCGCGTGCTGACGGTGGAATCGACGGAGGATCCCGACAACACCCTTGAGCTTCGCGGCACCGATCCGAACATGGAAGGGCAACTGATCATGGAGGATTTTGCCAAATCCCCCGAGGATGAGGAGCTCGAGCATGAGGTGCGTCGCCGTCGCCGCCGCAAGGTGGATGCGTTCCGCCTCATCGACGGTACCAAAGAGCCGCTCAAGCTGACGGGCGAAGAGGACGATACCGACGCGGAGGATGTCCTCGAACGCGACGACAGCGACGAAGAGCTGGTCGATTTCAATGAGTACGAGGAAGCGGATTCCATCCGCAGTGAACTGAATTATCGCCGCCGCACGGGCGCCATGGGTGTGATCGCGAGCGGCATTATGGTGCTGATGCTCACGGCATTGACGCTGATGTATGAATGGGGCTGGTTGCAGGCGGTGCCTGCCGCGCTGATTAACGCGGTGCACACGGCGGTGCTCATCGGCGTGATTTTTGTCAATCACCGCCTGGTCGCCCACGGACTGAAAAGCCTGGTGACCCTGCACCCCGACGCCGACACACCGCCTGCGCTGTGCGGGGTGATCGGTCTGCTGTACACGATCGCGCAGTTCTTCTACCTGCCTGCGGTCAGCGCCGGAAGCGCGCTGTTCCTGTCGGCGGTGGCGGCGCTCGCGGTGATGGGCGGCGCACTCGGTCGGCAGATGCAGATCATGCGCATCAGCCGCAACTTCAACTTTGTCAGCGGCGAAAAGCATCGCAAGCTCGCCGCGCATTATCTCGATGACACCAAGATTGCCACCGAAATGGGGCAGAATGTGGATGAAAACGGCTTCCCGGCGACGCTGTTTTACCGCCGCGCCTCGTTTTTGGAGAATTTCCTGCAGAATTCCTATGCCAACGATCCTGCCGACCGCGCGATGCGGTGGTATGTGTGGATCGCGCTGGGTGTGAGTGTGCTGTGCGGCGCGGGCTACGGTCTGCTGTTCCCCGAGCATGCCATGCGTGCGCCGATCGTCTTTACGGTGGCGGCGCTGTTGACGTTGCCGTCCTTTGCGCTGTTCGGCAGTCAGCGCGCCATGACGCGGTCGTGCAAACGCGCTCTGCGCCAGAATGTGTTTATTGCGGGCTGGGATGCCGCCGAAACGTTCGGTGAGCGCACCGATGTGGTCGTGGTGGAGGCGCAGGAGCTGTTTCCCAGAGGCTGTGTCAAGCTGCACGGTATCAAAACCTTTGCGGGCACGCGCATCGACGACGCGATCACCGATGCCGCCGCCGTGGCGATTGCCGCGGGCGGACCGCTTGCTCCCATTTTCCGTCATCTGATCGAACAACGCACCGATATCCTCGGCGAGGTGGACAGCCTGGCGTATGAGCAGGATATGGGCGTGTCGGGTTGGGTGAGCGGTCGCCGCACATTGATCGGCAACCGCCGTCTGATGGAGAATCACGGCATCGCCATGCCGTCGAAGGAATACGAATCCCGCTACATCAAGGACGATCGCACCATCGTGTATCTGAGCACGGGCGGCGAGTTATCCGCCATGTTTGTGGTGAGCTATCTGGCGCATCCCGTCATCCGCACGCAGGTGCGCGCTCTGTATAAGGAGCATGCCCGTCTGGTCATCCGCACCTGCGACCCGAACGTCACCGCGGCGCGCGTCGCCGACGTGATGGGCATCCCCGTGCAGGGGGTGCAGATCCTGACCGCGGGACAAGGGCGCGCCTACGGCAAGGCGCTCGAGCCCGACGACGAGCGTGTGGATGCCGTGCTGGCGTGCGGCGGTCGCGCGGAATCCAAGCTGTTCGGCGCGGTGCAATGCCGTCGGCTTCGCCGCGGCGGCAAGGCAGCGGTGTGGTCACAGCTGATCCCGTCGATCCTGATGCTGGCGTTTTGCGTGTTTGTCACGGCGGTGACGGGACTGATCCCCCATGTCTATCTGATGCTGGCGCTGGTGTTCGGCTACGGTGTGCTGGCGTGGGCGATCCCGAAATTCTTCCGCACATAATCTTATATAGTATAGCAAGGCGAAAAGCCGCGATCCCGTTTTTTGGTGGGACCGCGGCTTTTTTGATGCCCGAGCGGGACTCGCGCGCACCGTTTCGGAGGTGATGCAACGCCGTTTTCTGTCGCTTGCTTCTATAATATTTGTAAATTTTTTAAAAAGCAGTTGAAAAATAGAAAATGATAGTATATAATTATCAAAAGGCGACCTATCGCGGGGAAAGATTTTGTACAAATTTACCCCAAATGTCGACAGGGCGGTCGTCTTGGTACAATCTTTGCCGTGCAGAGCGGCAAAGCAAAGAGAGGAGACTGTTGCATGAAACAGTACACAGCGAAAAATATTCGTAACATCGTCGTCGCGGGTCACGCGGGCGCGGGCAAAACCTCCCTTGTGGAAGCGGCGTATTATCTGACGGCGAATCCCGACCGTCTCGGACGTGTCGCGGACGGCAATACGGTCAGCGATTTTGATGCGGAGGAAATCCGCCGCAAGTCGTCGGTGTCCACCGCCGTCGTGCCTGTCGAATGGAAAAACACCAAGATGAACCTGCTCGACACCCCCGGTTTGTTTGACTTTGCGGGCGGCGTGTCGGAAGGTGTGCGTGCCGCGGGTAGCGCGCTGATCGTCATTTCGGGCAAGAGCGGCGTCGCCGTCGGCACCGAAAAAGCCTATCAGGCGGCGACCAAGAAGGGCATTGCCAAACTGTTCTTTGTCAACAAGCTTGACCGCGAAAGCGCGGATTTCTATAAAGTGTTTGAAGAACTCAAGACCATCTTCGGTCCGACCGTCTGCCCCATCGTGGTGCCGTATGTCGTCAACCACAAGGTGCAGTGCTACGTCAACCTGCTGGAGTACCGCGCCTATAAATATGAGAACGGCAAAGCGGTCGAAGTGCCCATCCCCGACATGGAGCATCGTCTGGACGGTCTGCGTACCGCGATGTACGAAGCGGTGGCGGAAACCAGCGAAGAGCTGATGGATAAGTATTTCTCGGGTATCGACTTCACGCCCGATGAGCTGATCCTCGGTCTGGCGAGCGGCGTGCGTAAGGGCGAGATCGCCCCGATCTTCTGCGGCTCCGCCGAGCAACTCGAAGGCATCGATCAGCTGATGAACGGTCTGACGTGGCTGGCGCCCTGGGCGGAAACGGTCGCAGGCGAGACGGGTGTGGATCCCGACGGTCATGACGTGGCGCTGGAGGTCAACGAGAATGCCCAGACCGCCGCTATCGTGTTCAAGACGGTGGTGGATCCCTTCGTCGGCAAGCTGGTGTATTTCAAGGTGATCAGCGGTAAGGTCACGCCCGATTCCCAGCTCCTCAACATGCGCACGGGTACGGTTGACCGCCTCGGCAAGCTGTACACCGTCTGCGGCAAGAAGCAGACGGAAACCGCGTGTGTCCCTGCGGGTGATATCGGCGCGGTCGCGAAGCTCGCCTCCGCGAACACGGGCGATACGCTGTGCTCGCCCGTTCGTCCCGTCGTGTTGCCGCCGGTCGCGTTCGATGCGCCGTGTCTGTCGGTGGCGGTGTGGCCGACAAAGAAGGGTGAGGAAGAAAAGATCGCCGCGTCGCTGTCCCGCCTGATGGAAGAGGATCCCACGTTGAAGTTCGAGCATAACACCGAAACGCATGAATCGGTGCTGTCGGGTCTCGGCGAGCAACATCTCGACGTGGTCGCGTCCAAGCTCAAGAATAAGTTCGGCGTCGAGGTGCGGTATGACACCCCGAAGGTGCCGTATCGTGAAACCATCCGCAAGCAGGTCAAGGTGCAGGGTCGCCACAAGAAGCAGTCGGGCGGTCACGGTCAGTTCGGTGACGTGTGGATCGTGTTCGAGCCGCATGCGGGCGATGAGATCGTGTTCGAGGAAAGCGTGTTCGGCGGCTCGGTGCCGAAGAACTTCTTCCCCGCGGTCGAAAAAGGCATCCGCGACAGCGCGCTCAAGGGCGTGCTTGCGGGCTTCCCGATGGTCGGCTTGAAAGCCACCCTCGTCGACGGCTCGTATCACCCGGTCGACTCGTCCGAGATGGCGTTCAAGACGGCGGCGGGTCTCGCCTACAAAGCGGGTATCCCCGAAGCCTCGCCGGTGTTGCTGGAGCCGATCGGTGCCCTGAAGGTGTATGTCCCCGCCGATTACACGGGCGACATCATGGGCGATGTGACCAAGCGTCGCGGTCGCGTGCTGGGCATGGAGCCCGCCGCTGACGGTCTGACCTGTGTCGAAGCGGAAGTTCCGATGGCGGAAGCGGCGGATTATGCGACCATGCTCCGTTCGCTGACCCAGGGTCGCGGCTATTTCACCATCGCGTTTGAGCGCTATGAAGAAGCGCCTGCGGCGGTGGCGCAGAAAGTGATTGCTGCGAACAAGACCGACGAAGACTGACAAACCGCTATACATGATGCACTCACCCGCCGTCCCTTCTCGGGGCGGCGGGCGTTGCCGCTTTGAAAATGCGCGCAAAAACGCCTTGACAAATGCACGGCAGAATACTATAATATATTTACTGTACAATACGCCGCAGTGCGCGTGTAAATTGGAGGAGTAAACATGAAGCGTTGGATCTCGGTGGCCGTTTGCGTGGCTATGATGTTGATGCTGGTTCCCATGATGGCGATGACCGCCAGTGCGAAGACCAGCGGTGCTTATGAATATACCATGGTGGACGAGGATACCATCGAGATCACCGGCTATGCGGGTCTGAAGACCGGCGAAAAGATGGACGAAGCCGCGACGGATGCGGCGACTCCCGACGCCGAGACCGAAGAAGGCGAAGAAGAAGGCGAGGAATCCTCGTCGTCCTCCTCGGCGCAGTCTGCCGCTCAGGAAGCGCTGACGGCGGAGCGCATCGCGATCCCCGACACGCTGGACGATTTCAAAGTCGTCGCGATCGGCCGTAACGCGTTCAAGGATTGCTGTGTCCCCGAAATCATCGTCATCCCCGAAGGTGTCACCACCATCGGTCGCGAAGCGTTTGCGGGTTGCACGGCGCTTGAGCAGGTTGTCATCCCCGACACTGTGACGACCATTGAGCGCGGCGCGTTCAAAATGTGTTCCAAGCTCAAGACGATCGTCATCCCCGAATCGGTGACGTCGATCGAGAAGGAAACCTTCTTTGCCTGCGGTATGCTCAACAACGTGGTCATCCCCGATTCCGTGGAGGAAATCTCCAAGGGTGCGTTCACGGGTTGCGACAGCCTGGTCATCACCGCGTCGCGCGGTTCTGTGGCGGAGGAATATGCCACGAATAACGAGATCATCTTCCAGGAGTATCAATCGTTCTGGGAGCAGTACAGCACCGTGATCCTCATTGTGGCGGGTGTTGTTGTGCTGGCGGTCGCGATCATTGTGGCGATCGTGCTGGTCAACCGTGCGAAGAAAGCGGCGATGAAGAAGGAATTCTCCGAAGCGAAGGCGGCGCGCGAAGCGAAGTACGGCAAGCGCAAGCCCGAAGACAACATCTGATAATCGCATAAAACAAATTGCCCCGTTGAGCAAAGGCTCAACGGGGCGTGTTTTGTCTGTATGGGAGGGGTGGGGGGAACCGGGGGTACTTGCCGGCCCAAAAGCGG
>JAZQHP010000039.1:0-9055 GCA_045540655.1 Acutalibacteraceae bacterium | reverse complement strand
ATAGAAGCCGCCGCCACCCTCGACCAAAACGACCCGACCGCCGATACCTGAATCATAACCACCACTGAAGTGGTGGTTTGCACTGCCCCTAGAAGGGGTTGTTGCCGGCTTAGCCCCTGTAATGGGCGCTGAAATGTTATTATCGCATCACACGCACAGCCACCCGTAAAACGGGTAAAATGGATCAACCTGTTCTTGGGTCCCTCTGACGAGGGAGCTGTCCGTGCAAAAGCGAGGACTGAGGGAGAGAAAAGCCTTGACTACCCCTCCGTCTGCGGCTAAGCCGCATCCACCTCCCCTGACAAGGGGAGGCAAGGGTTTGCTCCGCTTCGTTATTGCTCCCCCGGTAGAACCGGGGGGTTTATTTCACACCTAAAAGGCGGACAACGTAAAAAAATCCTCCGAACGATGTCCGAAGGATTTTTTTGGCTGCGGAACTAGGATTCGAACCCAGACAGACGGAGTCAGAGACCGTAGTGCTACCCTTACACAATTCCGCAATATATTCGGGACGGGTATTATTATACCGCATTCCCGAAAAATGTCAAGGGGTCTGCCGAAAAATTTTTGGAATTCCGTTGTTGCGGCGTTCGCGGCGCGTGACGGTGGATGGTTGTACCGGACGCGTAACGGACCGCCGTCCCCGGCGGTCCGTTACGGCACAACTATCAATCAGTCCAGTTCAAATTGCCCGGTATAGAGCTTGTAGTAGCGGCCGCGCTGGGCGAGCAGGTCGTCGTGGTCGCCGCGCTCAAGGATCTCGCCCTGCTCGATGACCATGATGGCGTTGGAATTGCGCACGGTGGACAGGCGGTGCGCGATCACGAAGGTGGTGCGC
This sequence comes from Acutalibacteraceae bacterium, assembly GCA_045540655.1. GTDB lineage: Bacteria > Bacillota > Clostridia > Oscillospirales > Acutalibacteraceae > RGIG1959. Next base: position 8,217 of record JAZQHP010000039.1, on the reverse strand, counting down.
CCGTTCATCAGGCGATCCATGCCGTGCTCGATATGCCGTTCGGTGCGGGTGTCGACGGAGCTGGTCGCCTCGTCCAGAATGAGGATGGCGGGATCCGCCACCGCGGCACGCGCGATGTTGAGCAACTGGCGCTGTCCCTGCGACAGGTTGCCGCCGTCGTCCTCGAGCATCGTGTCATAGCCGTGCGGCAGGCGACGGATAAAGGAATCCGCCGACGCAAGCTTTGCCGCCGCCACACACTCGTCGTCGGTGGCATCCAGTCGTCCGTAACGGATGTTGTCCATCACCGTGCCCGCGAACAGGTGGGTGTCCTGCAGGACCATTGCCTGCGCGAGGCGCAGATCCTTCATCGCGATGTTGCGGATGTTGATGCCGTCGATCGTGATGGTGCCTTCCTGAATATCATAAAACCGCGTGAGCAGGTTGGTGATCGTCGTTTTGCCCGCGCCCGTCGAGCCGACAAACGCGATCTTCTGCCCGGGCTTGGCATACAGCGACACATCCTTCAGGATGATCTTTTCGGGTACGTACCCGAAGGTCACATGCTCCAGCCGCACATCGCCCGCCACGGGAATCCGCTCGCCGCGATAGCTCCAGAAATAGCCGTCCTCGCCGTGCACCAGCCGTGCGGCATCGGGCGCATCGGCGGGCTCGCTGTCCATGTCGAGGATCGCAAACACCCGCTCCGCGCCCGCCAGCGCCGACTGGATCGCCGTCATCTGATGCGCCAGATGGGTGATCGGCTGACCGAACTGCTTGGAGAAGTTGAGAAACGACGCGATATTGCCGAAGGTGAAAGCGCCGTTCGATGTCAGCACCAGCATGCCGCCGACCACCGACACCAGCACATAGCTGAAGGTGTTGATGTGTTGCATCAGCGGCATCATCGCGCCGCCGACCGCCTGCGCGAGCGTTGCTTTTTTGCGGAAGGTGTCGTTGATGCGGTCAAAATCCTCGCCCGCCTGCTCCTCGTGACAGAAAATCTTCACAACGCGCTGTCCCTCAATGGTCTCCTCAATGAAGCCGTTGAGCTCGCCGAGCGCCTTTTGCTGATCGCCGAAATAGCGGCGCGTCCGCTTCATCATCACCGTGGAGACAAACAGCATCAGCGGCACGAGGATCATCGTCAGCAGGGTCAGCAACGGCGACAGCAGCAGCATGCTGATGACCACGCCGATCAGTGAGATCACCGACGAAATGATCTGCACCGACGCGTTGTTGAGCGATTCGCTCACCGTGTCCATATCGTTGGAAAAGCGCGACATCACGTCGCCGTGGGTGTTGGTATCGAAAAAGCGCACGGGCAGGGTCATCACATGATCGTACAGCTCCTTGCGCATCTGAAGCACCATGTTCTGGGAAATGCGGATCATCACACGGCTTTGCACAAACGTGGACAGCACGCCGATCAGATACACGCCGATCAGTCCGAACATCAGCGGCGGCAACGCGGCAAGCTCCCCTTCGCCGATGCGGTCAAAGATCGGTGTCAGCATCCAGCCCGCGGTAAGCTGAGCGCCCGTGGACAACAGGATGAACACCACCACCAGAATCAGCAACCACAGATTCGGGCGCAGATAGCCAAGCAGGCGGGTCAGGGTCTTTTTGGTGTTTTTCGGCTTCTGGAAGCCGCCGTGCGGTCCGCCCGGACCGCCGCCGCGTCCGCGGCCCATCATCGGTCCTGCCATTACGCATCCACCCCTTTCCGTTGCGACTCGACAATCTCCTGATAGATCTCGTTGGTACGCATCAGCTCTTCATGCGTGCCCTCGCCGACCAGCCGTCCCGCGTCCAGCACCAGAATGCGGTCGGCATCGTACACCGAGCTGACTCGCTGGGCAATGATGAACACGGTGGTGTCCTTGAGGTTGGTGCGGAAGGAGGCGCGGATGCGCGATTCGGTGTCGGAGTCCACCGCCGAGGTGGAGTCATCCAGAATGAGGATGGCGGGCTTTTTCACCATCGCGCGGGCAATGCACAGCCGTTGCTTCTGCCCGCCCGACACGTTGACACCGCCCTGTTCGAGGCGGGTGTCGTAGCCATCGGGGAAGGACAGAATGAAGGGCTCCGCCTGTGCGTCGCGCGCCGCCTGCTCCACCTGTTCATCCGACGCGTCGGGGTCGCCCCAGCGGATGTTGTCGCGGATGGTGCCCGAGAAAAGCACGTTTTTCTGCGGCACCATGCCGATGCCGCCGCGCAGGGTTTTCAGCGCGTAATCGCGCACGTCCACGCCGTCCACCAGCACCGCCCCGTCGGATACGTCATACAGACGCGGGATCAGGCTGACGAGCGTGGTTTTTGCCGAGCCCGTCGCACCGATGATCGCGATCACCTCGCCCGCATTCGCTTTAAAGCTGACGTCGTCGAGCACCTTGTCGGGGGAGCTTTCGTTGTAGCGGAAGCTGACGTGACAAAACTCCACCGTGCCGCGAGAGACGGGAACAGCGACGGGATCGTCCTTTTCCGTGATGGTGCTCTCCTCGCCGAGCACCTCTTTGAGGCGGCGGGACGACGCACGCGCACGGGAATACATGATGATGGTCATGGACATCATCATCATGGACATCAGAATGTGCATGATATAGGTGTTATACGCCATGAGGTTGCCAAGCTCGATCTCCTTCTCCTGCACGAGCCCCGCGCCGACCCACAGCGCGGCGACGGTCGTCAGGTTCATGACGAGCTGCATCAGCGGCATCACCGTCACCATCAGCGACGACGCGTTGACGGATACGGTACACAGCTTTTCCACCGCGTCATAGAAGCGGGTCTTTTCGTGCTCCTCGCGCACAAACGATTTGATGACGCGGATGTTCTGCACGCTCTCCTGCACGCGCATGTTCAGTCCGTCGATCGCCTTTTGCATCTTCTCAAACAGCGGGAAGCCCTTTGTCACGATGATCGTGATGATGGTCGCGATGACGGGGATGGAAAAGAGCGTGAGCGCGGCGAGTTTGGGGCTGATGACCAGCGCATTGATGAGCGCGCCGATGAGCATTGCCGCGGTGAAGGTGCCCATGCGCAGGGTCTGCACAAAGGTGTTCTGCACGTTCGTGATATCGTTGGTCAGCCGCGTGACGAGCGACGCGGTCGAGAATTTGTCGATATTTTCGAACGAGAAGGTCTGCACGCGGTGGAACATACTGCGACGAAGCGACGCGCCGAAGCGCATCGAGCCGTTGGTCAGCAGGATCACACCGACGATGCCCGCCACGATCGCCAGCAGGGTGATGATGCACATGATACCGCCGTCTGACAGGATCGTGTCCATCACCTGCTCGGCGGGCAACGCATCGTTCTGCACGGTGTTGACGATGTGTGCCATATAGTTGGTCTGGTAGATCTCCAGCACGCCGCCCGACGCGATGACGAGCGGTCCCGCGATCAGCCAGCCTGCATTTTTGGCAAAATGCGGCCAGTAGGACGCGCGGCGTTTTTTCGGTTGGGTCATTCTTCGCACTCTCCTTTCGGCGGGGTCGTCTCATCCAGACGAGCGGTCGCCCGCTCCAGCTGGGCGGTCATGCGCGCGAGCAGATTGCCCAGCAGACGCATGTCCTCTTCGGAAAAATCTTCATACAGTGCATCCATCAGAAACTCGCGTCCCTGCGCACAGCGGCGGTCCATCGCTTCGCCCTCGGCGGTCAGATACAACCGCTGGCAACGCGCGTCGGACGGATCGGGGCGGCGCTCCACCAGTCCCGCCGCTTCCATGCGGCGCACGGACACCGACAGCGTCGGCGCCGCCACGTGCAATGCCTGCGCCAGCTCGCGCTGGGTCATGCCCGGGTGGTGATGCAGAAGAAACAGCGTGTGCGGATGCCCGTTGAACATCCCACAGCTCTGATAGTAGCGGCAAAGCGCCGCGCGATGGGTGCGCAAAAACGCAATCAGCTGATTGTCCAGTCTGTCCCGCGGGGTATCGGCGGGCGGGTGCGGACACGTGGTCATGGCGTTCCCTCCTGTGTCTGACGGCAGACGCCGTTCATTCTACGGTACAGTATAGCAGATCGTTAGCCGCCTATCAATCGGCAGAATCGCCAAACGTTAGCCACCTAACAAACCGCCAATTTAACACCCTGCCGAAAGGGGTTAAAAAACTGAAATTTGACAAATTCTTAAAAATACGGTATGATAAATTGGTTTTATGTATGCTCCGTCTATAAGTAAAAGTACGGTTTGGCGTCATGAAGACGCCGTTTTACGTCGGTTACACGCATGAAAAAGAAGGAGAATAATATGCAACGACAATCTCTGTGGTGCCGCGTGCTGGCTGTTGCCGCGGTGCTGGCGGTGATGCTCGGAGCGATGCCGCTCATCGCTTTTGCCGCCTACGAAAACACCTATGTCAACACAGGCAATCAGATTGCCGACCTCATCGGCGTCGCCAGAACGCAGATCGGCTACGTCGAAGGCAGCAACAACTACAACAAATACGCCGAGTCCTTCGGCAACGCCAACCAGCCCTGGTGCGGCTTCTTCATCTCGTGGTGCGCGCGGCAGGCGAACATTCCCACCGCCGTCATCCCGAACTCGGGGCTTGCCTCCGCGTTCAAGACCATCGGCACCTTCCACGCGCGCTCCTCGGGCTACACCCCGAAGGCGGGCGATCTCGTGATCTTTGACTACGGTCACGTCAGCATCGTCGAACGCTTCGATACCGCCACAGGCAAGGCATGGGTCATCGACGGCAACTGGAGCGACAAGGTCTCCAACCACACCGTATCGCTGACCGACACGTCGGTGAGCGGCTTCACCACCCCGTCCTATACCTCGGCGGTGACCGAGCTGTCGGCGTTCAACCTCATCAAGCCCTCGGTCGTCCTCAAGGGCAAGGGCTTTTCCATCGGCGGTCTGATCTGCTCGACGAAAAAGCTGACCTCGGTGTCGGTGACGATCAAGGATGCCGACGGTAACACCAAGATCAACGCCTCCGCCACCCCGAACGCCAAGGAATACGATCTGGCGGGACTGGACAGCAAGGTCGCCTTCGGCACGCTGGTCGCGGGCGAATATTCCTACATCGTCGCGGCAAAGGATGCGTCGGGCGCGTCCAAGCGCTGGGCGAACACCTTCGAGGTGGTGTCCGAGGTGACGATGACCATCTCCGATGTCGTCGCCCCCACCGCCCTGGAGCTCGGCAAGACCTTCTCCATCCGCGGTCTGATCACCTGCCTTGAAAATCTCACCACCGTTTCGGTGAGTGTGTACGATGCCGACAACGTCTACAAAACGGGCGGTACGGCAAATCCGAACAGCCTGACCTACGACATCCGCGGCGTGGATAAGTATGTATCCTTCGGCTCGCTTGCCGCCGGCTCCTACACAATGCGCGTGGCGGCGCGATCGGCAAATGCCTATAAAACGTGGGATTATCCCTTCGTGGTGGGCGGCGAAGCGTCCTTCTCCCTGCACGATGCCGTAACCCCCGACACGCTGTTCCAAGGCAACGATTTCACCCTCGCGGGCGAGGTGCGCTGTAACCTGCCGATCGCGGCAGTCTCCGTCAAGATCCTGCAGGACGGCGCAACGCTTCAGAATGCCGTGGCGAACCCCCACGCCGCCACCTACACGGTCGGTTCGCTGAACGACAAGCTGGATTTCTCGGCGCTTTCCATCGGCAGTTACACCCTGCGCATTGCCGCGCGGTACGGCTCGACCACCGAGGAGTGGTTGTATGATTTCATCGTGACCAACGAAAGCTTCCTGCTCAACGGTCAGGTGGTGCCGTCCCTGCTCAAGCAGGGTGTCCCGTTTGATGTGGCGGGCACGGTGGTCGGTCGGCAGACGATCGATGCGCTCACGCTGAATATCCTGGACGAAAGCGGCAACCGCCTGTCCACCGTGACGGTGGCGCCCAACGCCAAGACCTACGATATCAGCCGCATCAGCGACGACGTGCCCTTCTCGAAGCAGGCGGTCGGCTCCTACACCTTCCGCATCGGCGTGCGCGCGGGCGAGGTGCGCCATGAGTGGCTGTTCCCGTTCACCGTGGTAGCCGAAACCACCGGCTACGCCATCGGCGACCTCAACTTCGACGGCGAAGTGGACAGCATCGACACCATGCTGCTGTATCAGCACGTGTCGGGTGCCAAGACGCTCAACGCCGCTCAGCAAGCGGCGGTCGGCTTCGACAGCATCGACATCACCGTCGCCATGAAGCTGTACGCCTACACGTCGGGCAACAGCGCGACCTATCCGTAATGATCCGTTAACCTATTCCCGAGGCATCGCCGTTCCGGTGATGCCTCGTTTTTTGTCCGCCTTCAGGCATAACATACCTCCCGGTTCTACCGGGGAGTAAGAAAAGAAGCGGAGTAACCGTTTGACAACCAACGAGCATCCTTGCCCGGGAACGCAAACGCCGCGGCGCGCTGTCACGGACCGCCGGGGACGTCGGTCCCTACACGGTTGGTACAATCAACCGTCCGATACGCAGGGCACGACCCGGGTGTCGTGCCGCCCCCCTGCTTTTGTTAAATTTTTCACTTTTTGCGGAGAAATGTGGAGAAAACCCCTTGATAAACCCGCGAAAACACAGTATAATAATAGGTGCTTGAAATCCCAAAGCGAAAGGAGATTCCCACTATGAATTATTCCCATGAAGTGGAACAAATGTGTGTGGTTCGCAAGGGCCCGCATCATGGTCCCGCGCCCATTCCGGAAGAAGGAAAATGGGTGAAACCCTATCAGATTGCTGACATCTCCGGCCTGTCTCACGGCATCGGCTGGTGCGCCCCCCAACAGGGCACCTGCAAGCTGACCCTGAACATCAAAGAGGGTATCGTCGAAGAAGCGCTGGTGGAAACCATCGGTTGCTCCGGCATGACCCACTCGGCGGCGATGGCGGCGGAGATCCTCCCCGGCAAGACCCTGCTTGAATGCCTGAACACTGACCTCGTGTGCGACGCGATCAACGTGGCGATGCGCGAGATTTTCCTGCAGCTGGTTTACGGCCGCACCCAATCCGCTTTCTCCGAAGACGGTCTGTCCGTCGGCGCGGGTCTGGAAGACCTCGGTAAAGGTCTGCGTTCGCAGGTCGGCACCATGTTCTCCACCAAGGCGAAGGGTGTCCGCTATCTGGAAATGGCGGAAGGCTACGTGCTGAAGATCGCTCTCGATGAGAACGACGAAGTCACCGGCTATCAGTTTGTGCGTCTGGGCAAAATGCTCGAGGACATCCGTCACGGCATGACCCCCAACGAAGCATACGAGAAGAACATCGGTCAATACGGCCGCTTTGACAATGCGGCGAAGTATATCGACCCGCGTGAAGAATGAGAGGAGGAGACATCATGGCAAACAACGTGAAATTTGAAGGAAAAGAACGTCGCATGGCCAAGATCGAAGCCTTCCTCGCGGAAAACGATCTGGGATCGATGGAAGAAGCGCGTGACCTGTGCCTCTCGAAGGGCATCGACGTCGACGCGATCGTGAAGGGCGTGCAGCCCATCGCTTTTGAAAACGCTGTGTGGGCGTACACCCTCGGTGTGGCGCTCGCGCTCAAGCGCGGCATCACCGACGCGGCCGAAGCGGCGGCTGTCATCGGCGAAGGCCTCCAGGCGTTCACCGTGCCCGGCTCCGTTGCCGAGCAACGTGCGGTCGGTCTGGGTCACGGCAACCTCGGCAAAATGCTGCTTTCCGAAGATACGGCGTGCTTCGCGTTCCTCGCGGGTCACGAGTCCTTCGCGGCGGCGGAAGGCGCCATCGGCATCGCGCGCACCGCGAACAAGGTGCGTAAGAACCCCCTGCGCGTCATCCTCAACGGTCTTGGTAAAGACGCGGCGTATATCATCAGCCGCATCAACGGCTTCACCTTCGTGGAGACCGAATATGACTTCGCGACCGACACCCTCAAGGTGATCGAGGAGAAGCCCTTCTCCGACGGCGAGCGCGCGAAGGTCAAGTGCTACGGCGCGAACGACGTGCTCGAAGGCGTCGCGATCATGAAGCACGAGAGCGTGGAAGTGTCCATCACCGGTAACTCCACCAACCCCACCCGCTTCCAGCATCCCACCGCCGGCACCTACAAGAAGGAAATGACCGAAGCTGGCAAGAAGTACTTCTCCGTCGCTTCCGGCGGCGGCACTGGCCGTACCCTGCATCCCGACAACATGGCAGCTGGTCCCGCTTCCTACGGCATGACCGACACCATGGGCCGTATGCATTCTGACGCCCAGTTCGCTGGCTCTTCCTCCGTTCCGGCTCACGTTGAGATGA
>JAZQHP010000038.1:0-24723 GCA_045540655.1 Acutalibacteraceae bacterium | reverse complement strand
GCCTTCGAGCACCTTGAACTGCATACTGAACATCGTGCCGCCGTTGACAGCGCCCTTCATCGAGGTCGCCGACGCACCCGCAAAGCCGAAGTTGTACTGACCCTCGGCAGGGGCGACCGCGATCTTCATCCACGAGCTCTTAAAGATGCCCGTGTTGATATACGAGAAATATTTCAGATCCTCGTCCTCATTGGTTTCGAGCACTTCAAGCTGTGTCGGATCCCAGAAGATGTTGAACTCGCCGTTGGTAATATACGAATTCTCGGAAACCGAGAAATTCACCGTCACGATGTCTCCCGCGACCGCATCGACCGTGTCGACCGTCAGCGTCACAAACTCACCCTTCATCTCGCGCGGGTTGGTTGTGGTCGTGGTAGTCGTGGTTGTGGTAGTGGTAGTGGTGGTGGTAGTCGTAGTAGTGGTGGTGGTAGTCGTAGTAGTGGTGGTTGTGGTGGTAGTCGTAGTCGTAGTCGTGGTAGTCGTAGTGGTGGTCGTAGTAGTAGTAGTGGTAGTCGTAGTAGTGGTAGTGGTAGTGGTAGTAGTGGTAGTGGTAGTCGTCGTGGTCGGTTCCTCTTCGGTTGCCGCCACGGTCACCGTGCTGTACACGTAATAGTCGCAGTAGGTGTTGTAATCGCTCGTGCCGTCGTTGGAGCAGAGCTCAGGAACGCTCATCGTAATGACCGACGCGCCGTCCCAACCTTCGAGCACCTTAAACTGCATGGTGAACATATCGCCGCCCTTGGTCGTGCCGGCAACCGACGAGGCATTGACAAAGCCGAAGTTGTACTGACCCTCGGCAGGGGCGACCGCGATCTTCATCCACGAGCTCTTGAAGATGCCCGTATTGATATACGAGAAATATTTCAGATCCTCGTCCTCATTGGTTTCGAGCACTTCGAGCTGTGTCGGATCCCAGAAAATGTCAAATTCGCCGTTGGTGACGTAGGAATTCTCGGCAATTGAGAAGGTGATGTCCACAATGTCACCGGCTTTTGCCGCCACCGACGTGCCATCGATGACCACAAAATCGCCGTCCATCAGACGCGAGGTCACCGTCTCAACAGTCGCCGCCTGCGCCGACACGAAACACACGCTGATGCTCATCAACAGCATCGCCAGTATGCACACTGCACTGATAACTCTTTTCATACTCTACCGCCTTTCACGCGTATTATATCCAGTATACTTCCCGCCGCCGTCCGTTGTCAAGAAGCAATCACTCCTTTCCGCAAATTAGCCGAAAACAAAACAAAGGATGCACCTTTTGGCGCATCCTTTGGATTCGGTCAGTAGGGGGTGACCACCGGGTCGCCCGCCAGATAATTCCGATATTGTTTCTGGAAATCCTCCACATCGCGGATGCTCACGGCGCTTTCTTCGCCGTCCTGCATCACGCACAGATAGCGGCTCGCCGTCATCTCATACAGCGACACCTTCAGCGGCTCGGAGCCGTCATTGAAGGTGAGCGCCCAGGAGATCACCGGCTCACCCGCGGGCGTCGCGCCCGCTTCTTTTTCGTCCACGCGATGCACGCTGAGCATCATCGCATAGATCGTGCGGAAGTCCGCCGTATTGTAGGTTTTGCCGTTCGCCTTGACAACCAGCTGATCGTTGCGTTTTTCCTTATCGGGATAGTGCGTCAGTTCAAAGGTTGTCGCCTTCCCTTCATCCGTCACCGTCATCGTGTCGACGGTCGTGACGTTCTTGAGGAACAACAGCTTGCTGACCAGATCGACATAGGTGGTTTCCGCCCACGGCACAGACGCGGGTGACAGCAGATACACGATGTCCGCGCCGTTGACAAGGGCGTAATAGTTGCCGTCCTCATCGGTGTTGCCGAGCATCACCATGTGCTCGCGGTCATTGTAATGCGTCGTCTTCGTACCGCCGCCGTCCGCCGCGGAGGTGGCAAGCACCGCCAGCGTGAACGCCGCAACCGAATGCGGGTCGTCCAGCCCGTATTCGCCGAGCTGTTCGGCGGTGGGATGCACCGCTTCGACGCCCGTCGCCGTCAGATACACCATCATGCCGCTCATGGAGCTGAACAGATCGGAATCCAGCGCCCGCAGATACGGCGCTTTCATATAAAAAGTAGACGTATAGGTCAGGGCGGGATACCTGCCGTCCGTGTCCGTGACGATTTCGATCGGCTTTTCATGATTCGAGCCGGTCAGCCACAAGCGGAACAGCCCGGGCGCGCCCTCCTCGTCCCCCTGATCGGGAGCGGGCGGCACGATCAGCGTTTTGCCGATGAACGCCTTACCGTCTTTGAGGAAATTTCCCGCCACAGTCGGGTCCACCAGATACAGCGTCTCATCGCCCTCGCGGCGGCAATAATAGCCGTCGGAGCCTTTGGACGGATCACCGAACACGATCGTATCGGTCGTGCCGTCGTGGTAGGTCACGTGGACGGTCGCCGACGGCGACGCGAGACCGTAGGCGGCATCGTCCTCCTTGGCTTCGGGGGTCAGCACCGCCGTCAGGTATGCCGCGCTGTTGCACAGCGACTCCACCGCACTCGCATCCACCGGCAGATCGGCATACTGTTCCACACACATGGTGCCGTCGTCGTTCTTCGACACCGTAAACGTATCCTTCGCGTTGACGATCTCCAACGTCGTAACGGGGTCGGAAACGGTTTTACCGTTCGCGTCCGTGCGCTTATCCACGATGACGATCGCGGGCGCTTCGGTCGGCTCGGTCGGCGTGTCGTCCGTCACAGGCGCATCGGGCTCGGGCAGTAAGAACAGCACCGTCGCCACACCGATGCCCACCACCAGAAGAGCAACCGCCGCGATGATCAGATTGCGAATCCTTTTGCTCATAACCGTCTCCTTCTCACAAACACCACGACCGCCAGCACGATCATCGCGATCGGCAACCCGATCGTGAACACGCCCAGTCCCAGCACCGCAGGTACCTTACTGCCACCGAAATCGAGCGTTTCCTGCGTCAGCGGACGGTTGGACACCGAAATCACGCTTTCCAGTCCCGTCAGTCCGCGGAAGGTGTTCAGGAACATCTCCTCGTTGCACGCCGACGCGAGATCCATCGACATATTGTGCGCAAACATCACACTGCCGAACACCATCACGTCGGTGGTGTAGTAACGGTTGTCGTTGTTGTCATACAGGCGGTCGGTCGTATACGCCGCCGCCACGATGGGATAGCTGTCCGCCTTCTTGGCTTCGCCCGCTTCCTCCTCGGTTGCCAGCGCCTTCGACAGCTCCTGCACACGCGCCGTCTCCCCGAAGGTGATGAGCGGCTTGGAATAGGTGCTTTCGTCGGTGGATTCGGTGAGCTTGAGCGTCAGCGGACGCGTCATCGGCATCAGCGCACGCTGACCCGCGAAGCCCTCCGTATAATCGGTCGCCGCCACATCTGCATAGGTGTAGTAAGCGATCATATCGTACACGTTATCGGCGTCGGTTTCGCTGACGAGCTCATCCTCCACCACAATGCCGTATTCGTCGGCAAGCATCTCGTGGAGATTCGTCAGAATCGCCATGGGACTGACAAACACCACCAGATCGCGCTCGCGCTTGCCGTCGTTATCCAGCCAGCCGCGCAGTTTGGTGATCTCCTCCGTCGTGTAATCGGTCGTCGCGCCCGCAATGACAAACACATCGGTGCTGTCGGGCGGTGCGGACGAAGCGGTGATATCCAGCGATTCCACCTCACAGCCGTTGGATGCCAGCAACGATTCCAGCAGGTCGATCGCCTCGGTGGATTCGCCGTGTCCCGTCAGCATCACCGCTTTTTTCACAACCGAAGCGCTGACCAGATTGATCTTCGCGGCGACCAGCCGCTCCGCCTCGGAATAATAGCTCAGCGTATACGCCGTCGAGCCCTTCTCAAACGACATCAGCTCACTCAGACTGAATTTCTGATACCGTCCGTCGCACAGGAACAGCACGTCACCCGCCGCCACGGCGTAATCCTGATACGCCGATGCCTGCACGGGATTCGAGTCCATGTCAACGAAGCGGTAGGTCACCAGACCGCCCGATTCTTTCTGATATTCCTTGAGCAGGTTGTAAAACTGCTCCAGCACCACTTCACAGTTCTCCGACACTTCGTTGCCGTAATACTGCGACATCGCATACATCTGCTGATACAGCATGGGATAGGAGGAATAATCGTTGGTGGTGAACAGGTTTTCGTTGACGAACACCACGATCTCCACCGGTTGCTCCACGCCCTTCGCCAGCGTTTTGCTTTCCGCGGACAGCGTGAAGGTGCCGTCGGCGGTGAGGTCCACCGTCAGCGGATAGCGCGCCTCCACCACGTTCATCACCATGTTGAGGAGCAACACCACCGCCACAACCACCACCGTGGTGGCGGCAGCAATCGTACCAAAGCGCCATTTGCGGGACAGCCGTCCCTTCGACGTTGCGGAAACGCCCGTCTTATCCGGATTCTCGTTCATACTCTTCGGACGCCTCCTTTCTTAATTCCAACGCTTGGCATCCAGCGAGCGCACCGTCAGAAACAGGAACAGCGCCTGCATGCTCAAGAAGAAAAACACGTTGTCATACGCGATCAGACCCTGCGTGAAGCCCGTGTAGCGGGTGTACACCGACAGGAACGAGATCGCCTGCGACAGCCATTCATTGAACGCCACCACCTTGGCGATGTTGTCGATCATCATCAGCAAAAACGAAAACGCAAACGTAACGAGCGCCGCAATAAACTGGCTCTCGGTCATGCTCGAAAAAAGCAGACCCGCCGCAATGACCATGCCGCCGAGCAGTACCATGCCGAAATAGTTGCCGAAGATCACCATCCAGTCGGGTGTAGTCTGTGTCGCGATGACGATCGCGTACACAAAGGTGATCGCCAGGCTCAGCGCAAACAGCAACAGCGCCGCCAGGAATTTGCCCAGCACCACGCCGCCGAGGCTGACGGGGGCGGTGAACAGCGCCTGATCGGTTTTCTGGCGCTTCTCCTCGCTGAACGAGCGCATCGTCAGGATCGGCAGCATCACCAGCACCACGATGGTGAACAGGTTCGTAAACACGGCGCTCAGGTCACTGCTGCCGCCGCGCAGGTTGTATGTATAAAAGAAATAGCCCGAGAAGAAGAAAAAGATCGCCATAACCACGTAGCCGATGGGCGAGGTGAAAAACGAGCGGAATTCCCGCTTGAACACAGCCATCATCGACGATCCCCTCCTTTGCGCCCCGCCTGTTGCGTGAGCATCATAAAGATTTCTTCGAGCGACATCGCCTTGGTGGAGCAACCGATCATCGGCCAGTTGCGATCCGCCAGGCGCTCAAACAGCGCATAGCGCACGTCCGAACCGCGCGCCACCGACAGCGCGTACTCCCGCGCATGCCCGCCGCGGTCCGCGACCACCTCCACCGCTTCCACACCGGGCACATTTGCCAGCAGTGCCTGCACCTCGCCGAACGGTCCGTCCACGGTCACATACAGGCGATGGTCGGCGGAATACTGCGCCGAGAGCGCCGCCGCCGTATCGTCTGCGACAATGTGACCGCCCGCAATGATGACGATGCGGTCGCACACCGACTCGATCTCCGAGAGAATGTGCGAGCTTAAAATCACCGTGTGATGCTTGCCGAGTCGCTTGATCAGCGCGCGCATCTCCATGATCTGCGCGGGATCGAGACCCACAGTCGGCTCGTCGAGAATGAGCACCTTCGGGTCGCCGATGAGCGCCTGCGCGAAGCCGACGCGCTGACGGTAGCCCTTCGAGAGATTCTTGATCAGACGCCCGTACACATGATCGATCTTCACCAGTTTGCAGATCTCCGTCAGATGCTTGACCTTCGGGAGCTTGCACTTTTTCAGATCGTACATAAACGATAAGTATTCCTTGACGGTCATGTCCATGTACAGCGGCGGCAGTTCGGGCAGGTAGCCGATGCACCGCTTGGCGCTGTCGGGATCCTCCAGCACATCAAACCCGTTGACGGTCACCTGACCGTCGGTCGCGGAGAGATAGCCCGTGATGATGTTCATGGTGGTGGATTTGCCCGCACCGTTCGGGCCGAGGAATCCCAGGATCTCGCCCTCCTTTGCAGTGAAGCTGATATCGTCCACCGCTTTGTGAGCGCCGTATTGCTTGACCAGGTTTTTGACCTCGATCATGTGTGTTCCCTCCTGTTGTGCCGTATCTTTGCACAGTGTTATCAAACGCGCAAAGCGTAAAGCAGTCCGTCGGACGGATGCTTTACGCTTTGGGTATTGTGTTTCTTATGCCGCAGGGGTCTGCGCGTCCGTGGGGGTTGCCTCTGCGGACGAAGCAACGGTGGTCGCGGGCACGGGATCCGCGCTCACATTCACCGTGCAGGAAAGCGTCGCGAGCGAATCGTCCTTGACGGGGACGTTCTGGGGATCGACGATCACTTTCAGCTGGTTATAGGCGTTGGACAGCACCGTGCACGGCACATCAAACGTCGAAAATGCCTGCTCGGCGATCGTCGTGCCTTCGCCGTCGGCAATCAACAGCGACACACTCGTCACCTGCTGATCCACCGCCGTACCGTTCGACAGCGACAGCGTCACCGCCAGCGAGCCGTCGTTGGTGTATTGCGCCAGAATTACCGTGCCCTTCACGCCCTCTGCCGACAGCGGCGGCAGGTTGCCGGGGGCATCAAAATAGGTGCGGTTGGGTGCGATCGCCTTGGGATCGTCGGGGTCGACGGGAGTCTCTTCCTTGTCGTTCGGGGCTTCACTGGTGATGTCCAGCGTCGATCCCAGCGAATACAGCGAATCCTCGGGCAACAGCACATTCTCCTCATCCACGATCACATACGCATCCTCGAAGCCGTTCGACGGCACCAGCACCTGCGGTTTGAAGGTCGTGAACATCTGCTCGGCGACCGTGTCGCCTTTATCGTTGAACACCAGCACATTCATCGTCTTGAGCGTGTGATCCACCGGCGTGCCGTTCGACAAACGGAAGGTCAGCGCCAGATCGCCGTCCACCGTGAAATACGCTTCCTTGAGCATACCCTTGACGCCTTCCGTCGACATCTCCGGCATCGCGGACAAATTGGTGAACGCCGAGCGGGTCGGATCGGGCTCCGCCTTTCGGACCGATCCCGGTTTGCCGATGCCGGCGCGCTCGCCCATCGCAAAGCCGACCGCCACCAGCACGCCGATCATTGCGACGAAAACCAGCACGCCGATCACCACCAGCTTGGTGATCTCCTTGCGCTTTTGCGCTTCGCGCTCCAGCTGACGCGGGGTCTTGCCCGCATTCTTTTTGGACGGTTTGGGCTCTTTTTTCGGTTTATGTTGATCATCCGCTTGTTCAGCGGATGCATCCTGCGGTACCAGCATTTCTTCCAGATCGTCAAAACGGTTTTGCTTTGCCATGGAAAAACGCCTCCTTTTCATAAAGCATCTCTTGTTATCATACACGAAAAAGGGCGTTTCGTAAAGTCTTTTTTTATTTTTTTACACTCTATTAAAACATTCCGTTCATCGTATCGACCAATTCGCTCATGTTGCGAAGTGCGCGGCTCATATTGCGTTTAAAGCCCTTGCGGTGCCGCTTGATATAGCAGCATCCCGTCACGCCCGCCGCCGTGCCGACCATCAATCCGAGCCCCATGCCCTTCCAGAATTTCATCATGCTGTGTGACATCGCGATTCCTCTCCTTTTTTGTGGGATTCACCGACAGTGTTCCCGCCCGCTTTAAAAATATGCACATTTTCCGCGACGCCGTGTAACCTTTTGCGGTTTACTCCTGTCTTTTTAAGTGGACCATGGTATACTGTTGCCAAAGGAGGAATGCCCCTTGACCACCGACGAACTGCTCGCGCTGTATCGGTTACGCGACGAAGACGCGCTCACGCATACCGCCGCCCTCTACGGCGACCGCCTGCACCGTCTCGCGGTACAGATCCTGCACAACGAACAGGCGGCGGAGGAATGTGTCAACGACACCTATCTCAAGGCGTGGAACGCGATTCCGCCCGCTCATCCGTCCCACATGGCGGCGTATCTGTCGCAGATCACGCGACGGTGCGCCTTTTCGATGCTCGAAAAAGCAGGCGCGCAAAAACGAAACGCCGCCTTTGTCGCCATCACCGAGGAAATGCAGGAATGTCTGCCCGATCACCGGCTGGAACCACCGCCTGCGGAGGTGGAATTCAAGGAATGGGTGAATGCCTTCCTGGCCACCCTCTCCGTCGACGCCCGTCGCATCTTTTTGCGGCGTTACTGGTTCGCCGATTCCGTGCACGACATCGCCGTGCGCTATCATATGACCGACAGCAAGGTCAAAACCAGCCTGCACCGCTCGCGGCAGGCATTGCTTACATTTTTGGAAAAGGAGCAGATCGCTTTATGAACGCCTTCACCGTTTTGCAATCGCTGTCCGATATCGATCCCGCCTATATCGCCGATGCCGAGCAAATCCCCGCGCGCCGCTTCCGTCCGCGCGCACTCATCGCCGCCTGTCTGGCACTGTTGTGCCTCGTCGCGGCGGTCGTGTCGGTGTTTACGCACCCCGCAGGAGAGCCGCCGCTCATCACCTCCTCTGCCCTTCAGAAAGATGCCGACACAGATCTCATCACCGTTTACGATGGTCCGCAGTATCTCGAAGCGTGCTACGCCGCGCCCCGCGACGGCGATGTGTTGCTGGAAATCGAGCTGACATTGGCCTTGCAACAATATGAACAAGAGGACGTGCGGTATTGGGTGAGGCTGGCTATATTCCCGAAGGATGGATGTCTCAATTTTGACGAAGCCGCTACCGATGCCGAATGCGCCCGCCTGGCATCTCTTGGATATGCAGTGTACACGCACAAGAAAAACTGGATCGGCTACTGGGGCGAGGATAAGCATTACACCACCGTCTGCCTCAAAATGTCTGCCGATGAACTGCGCGCCTTTGAAGCCGTCGCCGCCGACCGCCGTTTCGGCTATGCATTTGAGCTCGTCCACACCCCGACCGTCTCCGATTGCACACGCTACGAAATCCCGTGAAAAACGGTTGCATCCTTTGCGCCTTTGCGGTATAATGCAAAGGCACAAAGGAGTTGACGCTATGCCTACGTTGAACATCGTTCTGGTGGAACCCGAAATCCCGCAGAATACCGGCAACATCAGCCGCACCTGCGCCGCCACAGGCGCGCGGTTGCATCTGGTCGGTCCGATGGGCTTTACCATCGATGACAAAAAGCTCAAACGCGCAGGACTGGATTACTGGCACCTGCTGGATATCACATACTACGACAGCCTGCAGGAATTTTTCGAGAAGAATCACGGTCCGTTCTTTTATTTTTCCACCAAAGCCAAGCATATTCACAGCGACGTCTCCTACCCGGACGGCGCCTATCTCGTGTTCGGCAAGGAAACCCGCGGTCTGCCCGAGGAGCTCATTCATGAGCATCCCGAAAGCGGCGTGCGCCTGCCGATGATCAACAACGACGCCGCCCGCTCGCTGAATCTGTCCAATACCGTCGCCGTCGGCGTGTATGAAGTCCTGCGCCAGTGGGGCTATCCCGATCTGCGCACCGAAGGGCATCTGACACAATTCGACGATGGATGACACGTCCCTACCAACCACATAGGGGCGGCAATCTACCGCCCGTCAACACATACACTTATACCAACCCCGTAGGGCGGGGGCAAGCCCCCGCCGTTTACGCATAAACCCGCGCTTTTATAAAATTAACTCTTGACAAACCCCGAAAAATCCCGTATACTGGTTTGGCAATCCCGAAAGGGAGGCATTCTTTGGCGTTTGAGCCGACTACAAACCTCTTTTCTAAAAGAGATTTCTGAAAATGGAATCGTTTGCGTTAATCTCGCTACGAGCGAGTTAACATAAAGGGAAGCGTATCGAAGTGGCTCCGTTCGCGAGCGCCGCCGGTGGCGGATGCAGCGAGCGATAAGGAACAGCCGCGGTCGACAACGCCGAGGAAAAGTGCGAAGCACCCGACAGCGTTTTCGGGCACCGCAATGGGACATAACGGGCCTGACTCGAAATCTTGTCACGATTTCGGATGCCCCACCCCTTCAAAACGGCTACACAAAGCCAATTGCGGCAGGTCGCCTGACCGCCGAGCCCGCTCTTTTCTAAAGAGATTTCTAAAAATTGAATAATTTGCGTTAATCTCGCTACGGCGAGTTAACATACACGGAAGCGTATCGAAGTGGTCATAACGGGCCTGACTCGAAATCAGGTAGCCTTCACGGGCTCGTGGGTTCGAATCCCACCGCTTCCGCCAGAACAGAAAAAGGACACCGATAAGGTGTCCTTTTTCTGTTCAACGAAATAAATCCCTTTCGGGATTTGTGAACTATCCTTCGGATGTGAAATATGGCTTCGCCATATGAAATACGCCTGCGGCGTGTTAAGGGATTTATTTCATTTCACCGGATGCGTAGCATCCGATTTCACAATGACCACAGGTCATTATTTCACATTTGCCACAAGGCAAATATTTCACTATTCCCGTTTTTGCTTGCACCAAAAGACGAGATCAAAACTTCCCGCTCGCACCAACACCCACCGCTTCCGCGCGCAAAAAAGCGAAAGACAACCGGCTTGTCCTTCGCTTCCTTTGTTACGCTGATTTCTTTTTACCCTTATCCTCTACCCAAAAACGAAAGTACTTTTTGTTTTTGGGATAGATGCGGACACCGTTTTTAGTGATATAACGACAGTAAATCCACATATTTCTACCTCCTGGTTGCAAAATAATTCAAAAATCATCTTGCATAAATCCCAAAAGTGTGCTACCATAAAACTGCGACATTTATAGGCGACCGGTCACCCTTTTGTTTTATGCAGAAGATTATTGACTGGTCAACAACGATCAAATCAGTGTTGGTTTGATCGTTTTTCTTTTACTCGGTTTTTCCTTCGGTGGCGCTTTTCAACTTTAAGAGCTTGATTCATTTGATGACCTGCGGCTTTACGTGATACACCAAAGTGCTTCGACACCTGATAGACATTCTTGTTGCCTATCAAATGAATCGGTATCAACAATTCTGCCGCAAAGATATCCGCTTGCCTTTCAGGATCAACGTCCGCAGGCAGTGCCTCCCCTTTCTGCAAATACGCATAAGATGTATTTTGCGGATCATGCAAGAAATAATGTCCCAATTCATGTGCCATAACCATCCGTGCAAACCAATTCCCTTGACACGCTGCTTCGTATACCGAATTTTTAACCCGTATTACGTTTTGTTCAGGAAGGGTTTCTGCCATTCGCCCTTTAAGCTCCTTATCTTCCACGGGTTCGAGCATAAACCCTGGATACACTACAGGAAGCACACACTCCAACACCCTCATAATAGGAAAGTATTCTTCTTTATCGAGTCCCAGGTCTTTTCGAAAACGATATGCAATCTTTCGGATTTGATTCCGTGTCCTCGCTTCTACTATTCTAATCCCCTTGCTATTCAGCATCGCTTACTCCTTTTTCTGTCCCTTTTGGACAATCTTCATGATTTTTTCAACATCTTCATCCGAAAGACCTTGTAATGCTTTCGCAAACGAAATCGCCGCACAACGTTGTTGCGCCGTGGCCGTATGTAACGGGATAGAAACCTCTCCCTGAGAATCTTCAAACGCATTCTTAAGCAACGCGGCTTGCTCTGCATTCAACTTGTAATGTTCAATGATTATTGCAACCCAAGAGGTCGGTACTTTTCTCTTGCCCGTTTCTACCGCAGACAAATATGCAGACGAGACACCTAAAACAAGTGCCATATCTCGAAGGAGCTCTTGATGGTCTATCCGAATCTTCCTCAAGATTTTTCCAAACTCAGTCAACATACTATCTCTCCTTTCCAGTTTATATTAGCATATCCCCGCTTTGCTGTCAACACTTTTTGATGAAAAAATTTACAAATTTTGTAAAACCATAAAACAAGATCTGAAAAACAAGAGAATACGCTAAATAAAGAAAGAAAAAATCTCCCCTATATTATATTTTTTCGTTTCCTCTTGAACTCCCGCATCAGCCCCACATACACCTCATTCTTATTCGTAGCGATCATCTCCGGTGTTGCGAGCCAGGCGATCCAATCCTCTTTGACACACAGCATTACGTGACCGACGACGGTGCCGCAGATGCGTTTGTCGCGCACAAGCTTCGTGATGGCCTTCGCTTCCGCTCCGCACAGCTTTGCCGCCGTGACAGCGGGCAGAGCATCGGGTAGCCCTGCCCACCGTGCGGTCAACCACAAGCGGAACGCTTCGGCGGTGGCGGCATCCGCGTCGATCGGCGGGCGATACGGTTTCGGTCGCTCGTTCTTGTGACTGCTGAAGTGTCCCGCCAGAGCGGCAATCAATGCGGCATCCGTCTCCATGCGCTCCTTGAACGCTTCGGCATCTTCAACACGCACGCGATATTTGTGCGTGGTGCCGCCCGTGTTTTCGTGCGGGATCAGATCGTGATCCATCAGATATTTCATCTTCCGCGTGGAGATGTGCAGATATTGCCGAAGCTGACTGCCGCTCATATACTGTGCCATATCAAACCCCCGTCAGCACATTGCCGATAATATCGGCGCTGATCTGTTTGCCCTCTTTGTCAAGGTGCGCGTAGATATTCGCCGTGGTAGCGATGTCGGAGTGCCCGAGGAACCTCGACACCAGAATCAGCGGCACACCCTCGGCAATGAGGAGGCTTGCGAAGGTGTGGCGCAGATCGTGATAGCGAATCTTGCGCAGTCCGTATTTCTTGAGTATCCGATCGTAGCGGTTTGTCACATAAGACGGCTTTACCAGCCGCCCGAGCTGATCGGTGCAGACGTAATCGTCGAAGGTGCGGTCGTAACTGCCGCGGAACAGCTGGCGGTACATTTCCTGCTTCTCCTTATGCTCTTTGAGCATTGCGAGAATCGGTTTCGGGATCACGAGCGTACGGCGACTGGAACTGTTCTTCATCTCCTCGACAGGCTTCGCGATCCCTTTGCCGTTTTTATCTTTGGAGTCAATCACCTTCGTGTCAATCAGCACCGTGCCTTCCACCCAGTTGATGCGTGACCACCGTATGCCGAGCGCTTCGCTTCGGCGCACGCCGAGTCCGCCCGCGAGCATAATCGCGGAGTAGATCGTTTCCTCACGCGTGACATCCAGCAGGAGGGTCAGTTCCTCTTTGCTGTAGCAGTCGGCGGTGTATTTTTGTTTCTTCGGGCGGTCGACGCGATCGAACGGATTGACATCGATGCGTTCCCGTTTCACTGCCTGCTTGAACGCGCTGTGCAACAGTGTGTGATAGTGAAGCACGGTGTTCTCGCCGCACCCGACCGAGTAGAGAAACTCATAGAACTCCTCAATATCCTTGGGGCGCAGATTGCCGACCGTCAGCGACGGATGCGCGTTCATCTACGACGCTGACACAAGAGGACAAATACTTGATTTTTGTTTCGGCATGATGTATGTTTAACTTGCGTGGATGCCAAACCACACGCCACAACATCTTCCTTAAATGTGTAATTATTGGAACAAAGAAAGCCGTTGGCGGTCACAGACTGCCAACGGCTTTTCTTTTTGGGCGAGAATCCGATGTGTGCTTATTCTCGCCCAGTGTCTTTGTTTAAATTCTTGGAGGGTGCACACATCGACCTCTACATTTTATATACGAAGGCGGAAGTTTTTTACTTCCAGATATAGTATAATCAATTCTCTTCGCAAATGCAAGAAAAGTTGAGCACATCGTATTGAGATAAAGAAATCCGCCAATGGTCATTTACAAACCACTGACGGATTCTTCGGGTGAGAATGGATATGTGTCATTCTCACCCGTTCGCTTGATTTTATCTCTGTTATCATATTAGGAGAAACACATACCATGCACTTATTTTTACATATGCTGAGGAATTTTGGGGACGAGGCGAATATGCGCATCCTCGTCCCCGATGTTCCTGTGTCCAAATTTTATTTCGGAGGGTACGCATATTATCCACATTTATAATGTAGGAAGATTTTCACTTCCATCCATAATGTACGCAACTTTTACCGTAAATGCAAGAAAAAATACACGAAAATCGAACTTTTTCTCGATTTTCGCTCGAAGTTAGTTGAAGTATAGCCGAAATCATGATATAATGTACTATCACATCATTTGCGAGGTGAAAATTTATGAAAGCAATTTCATACAAGCCCCTTTTCAAGATGCTTCTGGACATCGACATCAGCAAGGCACAGTTGCGCGAGATGTGCGGGTATTCTACCGCTATCGCCACGAAACTCAACAAAGGCGAACCTGTTTCATTGACCGTTCTGCTCAACATCTGTGACAAACTCGATTGCGAACTGTCCGACATTTGCGAGAGTGTTACCGTGTAATGCACTCTTTTCGGGACGACCTAAAATGCATTCCATAGATAAAGCAACTCCTTATTAAAAATCATTCATAAGAAATCTCTGAAAAATAACGGAAGAAGTTGATGCCGGTGTTGGTTGAAAAATACAATCCTAACTCATTAAGCGTAAGTGCTATTTTGGGGCTTATTGCGTCTGGCGATATTGCTATCCCTGAAATCCAAAGACCGTTTGTGTGGAAAAAGAAGCAGGTTCGCGACCTTCTTGATTCTTTATATAAAGGTTATCCGACTGGTTATCTTATCATTTGGAAAAATCCCAATGTTAAATTAAAGGATGGCAGCATCTCTGCTGGCAAGAAAATCCTGATTGACGGTCAACAACGAGTTACCGCCTTGATGACCGCTATCGCTGGCATCCCCGTCATCAACAGCAATTATAAAAAAGAGCGCATTAAAATTGCGTTCAACCCTTTCGAAGCATTGTCCGAAGACAAGGACGCCGAGATTTTTGCCGTGCAAGACCAAAGCCATTTGAGAGGCAAAAAGTGGATTCCTGATGTCGCCGAGATATTCAAAAACGACTTTTCGGTCTTCACTTTCATCAGAAAGTATTGTGAAGACAACCCCGAGATGGAGCCCGAAACCCTCGATAAAATTCTTACCAATCTTCGTTCCATCGGCAACAGACTTATCGGCGTTATCGAATTGTCCGAGACCCTTGATATCGACATCGTTACCGATATCTTCATCCGCATCAACTCCAAAGGCACGGCACTGAGTCAAGGCGACTTCGTTATGTCCAAGATTGCTGCTGATGAAACCTATGGCGGCAATATGCTTCGCAAGGCGATTGATTATTTTTCCCACCTTTGTGTCGAACCGTCGTTCTATGATTACATCAAGGAAAATGACGCAGATTTTGCACAATCCGAATATATGCCGAAACTCGCTTGGCTCAAAGACGATAAGGAAACCGTGTTCGACCCTGAATGTGATGATATTCTCCGTATCGCTTTTATGCACATGTATCCCAGAGCAAAACTCGCTGACCTTGTTAGTTTGCTTTCGGGTCGTGATTTTGAAACCCGTGAATTTAAGATTGAAATCACCGAAGAGACCTATGACAAACTCAAACAAGGTGTCCTCAACGTAATCAACCACAACAATTTCAGCCAGTTCATGCTGGCTATCCGAGGTGCAGGATTCGTTTCCCCCAAAATGGTCAATTCCTATATGGCTCTTGACTTTGCCTATGCACTTTATCTGCGTCTCTCTATCTCCAAAGAAGTATCGGTAAGCGAAGTTAAGCGAATTGTTCAGAAATGGTATGTGCTATCCGTTCTGACAGGACGATATAGTAGTTCTCCTGAAACGGCGTTTTATAAAGATATTCGAAAAATCAATGAAGTGGGTGTTGTCAAAACACTGGAAGACATCGAATCGGCACTGCTTTCTGACAACTTCTGGAATGTAAAAGTGGTTCAAGACCTGGCATACACCTCTCCCATTAACCCGACATACCTGGTTTATTTGGCAGCACAGGTTGCAAGCAACGATATGTCGCTGCTTTCTAACAACATTACCGTGAAAGATTTGATTGAGATTTCGGGCGATGTTCATCACATTTTCCCGAAAGAATATCTCAAATCCAATGGTTACGACAAGAACCTTTATAACCAAGATGCCAACTATGCCTATCTTGATACACAGGTGAATAAATCCATTGGTAAAAAAGCGCCGTGCGAGTATTTTGCCGAGGCACTCAAGCAGTGCGACACCAAAGTGGTCACCTGCGGTTCTATCACCGATATTGAGGTGTTAAAGGCAAACTTGAGAGCGAACTGCATCCCGTTCGACGTTTGCACAATGACTTACGCTGATTTCGAGTCTTTCCTTGAAAAACGACGTAAGTTGATGGCAGAGAAGATTAGAGATTACTACTACGGCTTGTAAAAACGATAGTCCTAAACGGAGGGAAAATAGTGACTAAACAAGTAAAATCAAAAGAGCGTGTTTCCGACCACGGCGAAGTATTTACCGCCGAGCGAGAGGTCAAGGCAATGTGCGACCTTGTTGAAACGCAATGCGATAATGTGGATGCCACGTTCCTTGAACCCGCTTGCGGCGACGGAAATTTCTTGGCAGAAATCTTAGAGCGTAAACTTGCCCGTGTAAAAAAAGATGCCAAGTCGGATGCAACCCAATGGGAGTGGTTATCAGTTCGAGCAATCGCATCGCTTTATGGCGTTGACATTCTGCAGGACAATGCCGAGGAGTGCCGAGAGCGACTTTTTGAGCGGTGGGACAAAGCATATAAAGCTGCTTGCAAAAAGAATTGCAATGACGAGACTAGAGAGTCGGTTCGATATATTTTGTCTCAAAACATCGTTTGCGGCAATGCACTTACAATGATGTGCGTTGACGAAAATCAGCAAGACACAGAAGAATATATCACCTTTGCAGAATTTAAAACCTGCGGTAGAATGTATATGCTCAAACGTCGAGATTACAGACTCGATGTACTCTTGAAAGCAAACGAAAAACCCAAGAACCAAAAACAAGTGTCAATGTTTTCGGATGTTGACGATATTTACAATTATCTCGAAATAAACCCAGTAACGGGCGACTATATGCCGAAGCCCCTTCGGGAATACTCGCCGCTTCACTATAGGAGGTTAAAAGAAAATGGCTGAGATATCTTTTTTTGACAGAGTAGCAACTCACAGAACCCACGTGCCTGATGTCTTATCGTGTATTGCGAACCTTTCTAACGACGAGGTTTTCACCCCGCCTGATGTGGTAAACAAAATGCTTGATTTGTTACCGCAGGACTTATTTGCCGACCCCAAAACGACATTCTTGGACCCTGCAACCAAGACGGGCGTCTTTCTTCGTGAAATCGCCAAGAGATGTCTTGATGCTCAGTTGCCTGGATACAAAGAGCGCTCGACAGAAATCGGCGACAAGAAGAAATTGGGTATTCCGCTTGATGAATACGACCTTGCGTTTGAACAGCAACTCCAAGAAAGAATAGACCACATCTTTCACAATCAACTCTTTGGTATTGGAATCACCGAACTAACCAGCCTCCTCGCCCGAAGAAGTGTGTACTGTTCCAAATGGCCCAATGGACCTTATTCCATTACACATTTTGATGATGCAGAAGGAAATATTCTTTTCCGCAGAACAGAACACACCTGGAGAAAAGGAAAGTGTGTTTTTTGTGGTGCCAACCAAGAACAATATGACCGCGGCGAAATACTCGAAACACACGCTTACGAATTTATACACACCGTGAAACCAGAGGAGATATTTAAAATGCAATTTGATGTTATTATCGGAAATCCTCCTTACCAATTAAACACTGTTTCTGGAGAAACCACTAACGTTAGCAAACAGGCCAAGCCGATATATAATCTTTTTGTGCAACAAGCCAAAAAATTAAATCCCAGATTTCTTTGCATGATAATTCCGTCGAGATGGTTTGCTGGAGGGTTAGGACTGGATGCATTTAGACAAGAAATGATAGAAGACTCTCATATCACTCATTTAGTGGACTATAACAATGCAAAAGATTGTTTTCCCCAAAATAGCATAAGCGGCGGCGTGTGCTATTTTCTTAGAGAAAGAGACAACTCTGGGCCTTGCAAATTCACAAATATCAGCAATCAAACCGCAAACACAGCAACCAGGAGTTTATCCGAATTTCCAGTTGTTGTTCGTTATAACAGAGCTGTTGATATTATTAGAAAAGTTTGTGAAAACACAGATGTGTTTTTAAAAGATATTGTCAGTCCTATCAGCCCGTTTGCTATCCCCACAAAAACCACGGGTGTGCCACACTGCACCCCATTGTCCAACCTCACGCTTTACACCAGCAAAGGAGTTGGCTATATAACACGAAAAGAAGTGTTAAGCAATACGAAATACATTGATAAATACAAGGTGATGGTTAGCCAAATTGGTGCCGAACACGCTGGCGAGCCTGGGCGAGATGGAATGTTTCGTGTTTTAACCTCATCAATGCGTGTAATGACTCCGAACGAAGTGTGTACTAATTCGTACATTGTAATCGGTGAATATTCCGAACCCGTACAACCCACAAACTTGCTAGCTTATCTTAAAACGCGATTCGCTCGTTTTTTGGTGCTTCAAGCGGTTTCGTCAATTCATATTTCGCGCACATCGTTCACATTTGTTCCCCTCTTGGATTTCTCAAAACCGTGGACAGACGAAGAATTATACGAGAAATACAATTTAACAGAAGAAGAAATTTCATTCATCGAATCGATGATTAAACCCATGGATTTAGGCGGTGATGAATAATGGCTAACACAATATCTTTAAGTCAAATTCTAAAAGCCAGACCTGCGGTTTGCCCTACCATCTATGGCTATATTCTTCCCGACGTTCCGAACCATAATGGATATATTAAAATCGGATACACCGACAAAGAAGATGTCGAGGAGAGAATTCGCCAGCAACTGCACACCCCCGCTTTGAAGCACAAAACCTTGTTCACGGTTTCCGCTATGCGGGACGATGGTACTTGCTTCACCGATAAGGATATTCACGCGGTGCTCCGAAAGAACGGATATCTTCAACTCAACGAAGGCGAAGACCGCAACGAATGGTTTAAGGTTTCCGAAAAAGAGGCTCTTGCTGTTATTGAATCGGTTCGCAGTAATACCAAATATACCGTAGGCAGAACTGCCCATTTTGGTATGCGAGCTGAGCAAAAACGAGCAGTTGATGATACTGCCGACTATTTTAAACGGATGGCAATTGAAGACCCCACCCGTCCGCCGAAATACCTTTGGAACGCGAAAATGCGATTTGGCAAGACCTTTGCCTCTTATCAACTTGCCAAAAAGATGGGCTATAAGAAAATTCTTGTGCTCACCTTTAAACCTGCCGTTGAATCCGCCTGGTATGAAGACCTTGAAACCCACGTCGATTTTGAAGGTTGGCAGTTTGTATCCGACAAGGAAGCCAAATATGACAAAACCAGTTTTGACCGTTTGTATGAGCAGTGCGATAAGGATAGACCGATTGTTGTTTTTGGTTCCTTCCAGAATCTGCTCGGTACAACCGAGAACGGTGCCATCAAGCCTAAGAACGAGTTCATCCACACCACCAACTGGGATATGGTCATCTTTGACGAGTATCATTTCGGCGCTTGGAGAGAGAATGCCAAGAAACTTTTTGAGAATGTAGACGAAGAAGAAAGCGCCGCATTTGACCCCGAAAAGTATCAGGCAACCGAAGCCAGCGATGCCATCAACGAAACTTGGATTGATATCACTACCAAGTGCTATCTCTACCTTTCGGGCACTCCGTTCCGCGCTTTGTATACAGGCGAGTTCTTGGAAGACCAGATTTTCAACTGGACCTATTCCGATGAACAAAACGCCAAGATGTCTTGGAGAGGCGAAGGCAACAATCCTTACGCTTCGTTGCCCCGTATGGTTATGCTTACCTATAAGGTTCCTGATAGCATTACGCAAGTTGCTATGGGCGGAGAATACGATGAGTTTGACCTGAATGAGTTCTTCAAGGCAGAGACAACAGAAAAAGGCAAACCCGAAACAGCTCGCTTTATCCACGAGAACGACGTTCAGAAATGGCTCGAACTCATTCAAGGCAAAGGCAATATTGTTGACGGTTTGAAGATGGGCAGCGACAAACCGCCTATGCCGTTCTCCGATGTAACCCTTAAGAATTCCCTCACACATACTGTTTGGTACTTGCCTTCCGTTGCCGCCTGCTTCGCGATGGGTACTTTGCTTCGCTCGGCATCCAACAAGTTCTTTGAGGACTATGAGGTTATCGTGTGTGCAGGTCCCAAAGCGGGTATCGGCATGGATGCTCTGCCTCCTGTGAAGGCGAAAATGGGCGACCCGTTAAAGACCAAGACTATTACTCTCTCTTGCGGCAAACTAATGACTGGTGTGACGGTCAGACCTTGGACGGGCATCTTTATGCTCTGTAACCTGAAGTCTCCCGAAACCTACTTCCAGTCTGCCTTCCGTGTTCAGTCGCCCTGGACGACCGTAAACGATAAAGGAGAAATGGAAATCATCAAGGAAGAGTGTTACATCTTTGACTTTGCCTTGAACAGAGCGCTTCGGCAGATTTCCGATTATTCCTGCCGCCTGAACACCAGTGACTCTAACCCCGAGGCAAAAGTGGCTGACTTTATGAAGTTTCTGCCCGTGCTTGCCTTTGATGGTGCTGGAATGAACATCATCTCTGCACAAGATGTTCTCGATATTACATACGCTGGCACATCGGCAACCTTGCTTGCTAAGCGCTGGCAAACAGCACTTCTCGTTCATGTTGATAACGATACACTGAAGAGACTTCAAGACAAACCCGAACTGCTTGAAGCGCTTAGACATATTGAAGGCTTCCGTTCTCTGAATCAAGAGATTGAAACCATCATTAACAAAAGCGAAGCCATCAAGAAGGCGAAGAAGGAAGACAAAGAGAAAGACAAAAAAGAGAAGAAGGAACTGACCGAACAAGAAAAAGAGGTTAAATCTTTGCGCAAACAAGTGCAGGAGCATCTTCTCAAATTGGCTGCTCGTATTCCTTCGTTTATGTACCTTACCGAGTACCGCGAAGAAACACTCAAAGATATCATCACCAAACTTGAGCCTGACCTATTTAAGAAAGTTACGGGATTGAGTGTTGAGGTGTTTGATGCGCTTTGCGGAATTGGTTTGTTCGACCCTGAAAAGATGAACCAAGGCATTTTTGGTTTCCGCCGTTACGAGAGTTCCAGCCTTAACTATGCTGGCATTGATATGCACGAAGGCGAAGACGTCGGCGGTTGGGATACCGTCCTGAAACGTCAGGAGTTTGATGAGTTGTATGCAAACCAGCAAGCATCTATGTCTGTGACATCGGCCATCATGTCAGCGTTCATCGATGTTCCTGAGGAAACAGAAACAAAGCCTGCAACTTCCAAGCCTAAAACCTCTGTTCCTGCTTCCAAGCCCGCACCCCCTGCGCCTTCTTCCAGCACCATAACACAACGATATGGCATCCCTTCAAAAAACAGTGCATCTACTATTTCGTCACAAGTGCCTGTTCAAAAGCCCCGAGAAGAAATCGTTGTTCCTGTGGTTAACGAAGGTGATACGGTTCATCACAAGACATTTGGCGAAGGCACCATCTCCTTTATGGATAAGGCTCAGAAGAAACTTCGTGTTAAGTTTGAAGTGGGTGAAAAACTCTTTGTTTATCCCGACGCCTTTATTCAAGGTCATTTGAAAGTTTGATTAATAACCCCTTTTGAAAAGACTGTTTGGTAAGATATTGTGTACTGCAAAAAGAGGAGTTGCTATTATGAAAGAATTCACTTTTATTGCTTATTCGGCAAAGGTGATTCAGGAGAGAGTTGGATAGATGTCGAGTTGACCGACGAAGAAGCAGCTGCATACACCAATGCCATTGCAAACGAAATCCCGCTCAACAAAGTTCCCGAGCTTCAAGACGCACTTCGAAGAGCATACGATGATATTGAAGTTGAGAAAATCAGCATAAGCTTGGACAACGGCGATGAATACGTTTTGGAATGCCAAGGTGAAGCCGAGATGGACCCTGACGAACTGAACGACCTTGTTGCTGAGCGTGACCCCCATACTTTGGAATTTTTCGGCTTGACCGACGCCGAGGAAGATGAACTAGACGAGTGGGATGCAAATGACCTTGACGAGCTACCTTTAATCAAAGACTTTGTTGAGGGGTTTGAACCTTATAGCCCCTACGATGCAGGGTGGACACTCAACGTTGAATTCGTTGACCCTAACGAATGATTTTTTAAATGTCATCTTAATTTATCGCGAGGTGTCGCAAAAATGCGACACCTCGCGCAAATGATCTTACACTCAAACTCCCGTCGGTTTATCAGTTCCGGAAGTCTTTACAAGTTGCTCGGCACATTTGTTAGCGCCGCCATACACAAAATAGTGAACCTGTTGACGTGTACCTTTCAATGTTTCCATAATTCTGTAATAGTCCTTATGACCGATACAGTTGGTCTGGATCCAGACTTCATCCGCTCCACGGATCATATCCACATTCGGACGCGAATCAGGGGATACAAATACCACGGTCGGCAGCCGCTTTTTCATTTCATTGATCCACGACACGTGCCCTCCGAAAGACAGAATCTTTTTCTCAAAACGATACGGATATTGTATCGTGGTATCTTCGGGGATATCCTCCGGTTGTTCCTGCGTCGACAGAAACACTTTTTCACGCAAATCCGCCAGTTCCTTACTTTGCTGCACAACGGTTTCTTCCAACACGCTTACGCGCCGCTGGTCCTTCCGTTTCTGTGCAAGGTTGTCCCGCAGCGCTTCTGTCAGACGGTTATTTTTACTGCGTAACCGTTGCAACTCGTCTATCAGCGCTGTATTGTCGGTTGTTTCCAAAAGCTCCGGCGGCGGGCTGTCGGGTTCTTCTGCCTGGTTTTCCAACAAATATTCATCCAGCGTCTGTGCACGAAGCATCTGTGCATGAAGTGTATGCAACAACAACGTGTAGGCTTCTTTTTCCCGTTCGGTCAGTTCCCCGAGACTCTCCAGATACGTGTCGATGGATGCCACGCCAGGAACAACCCGCGGAAACACCGCCATAGCGCTTTCAAATATCACCTGACTGAGATTTTTGCCATACTCCCGCTGCACCGGTTCGTCGTGAACATCTTTCACATCATTCCAACGGTATCCTTTATATTTATGCTCATATAACGCATCGTTCATTTTCGAAAGAAGAACCGGGTCGCCAAACTCGCTTACATGCGTATCGACCGACAATTGATCCTGCATCGTGTAAGCCACCGATATGCTGCCATAATAAAACCACGGCAAATCATCTTGGGTGTCCAATAACCACAACAACGCAAACGCCGATTCATACGGATCCCGCACATGAAAATGAATCAATTCTTCGGCCAGCTTATTCGGCACGATTCCTTTGAGCTTTTTCAGCGTCTTTTCACGATCATTGACAAGAGACAATTGCGTGAAAGTAATATCTTCAAGCATATCGATTTCCCGCTGTAACATCTCTTCCCGGGATAAGCGATTCCGATCCATTGTCACATTATTCTGAATCGGCGGCAGCGGTATATCCGGACGCATAGCCAATACTTTCGGCATCGCAGAGAGTTCTTTCGGCATGGCGCCGACGCTCTTCAATTCCGCCTCCAGTTCTTCGATGCGCTTTTGCACACACATATACGCCCGAAACGCAAGCCGATAAAATCGCCAGACATCCTCCCGATAGCGCTCCACAGCGCCGGTAACCGCCTGTTTGTCAAGCAGCTTCATCACAGCATCAAATTTCCGGCGGTTTTCCAATGCGGTCTCATTCTGTTCGGGCTCTTTTGCAGGCCACATGATCATCCCCTTTTCATGCAGGGAGAATGTTTTGGCGGTGTTGCGCTGACAGATCAGATGTACCACAGACAGTATCAGTTGGAAATCGTACATCGGATGATTAATGTAAGGAGCAATATGTGCCGGCTTTTCAACATCAACAGCCGATAAATAAGGATAACATTTCTCGAGATTTTTCTGCAGCGTCAGCTGATCCAGAATCCAGATAGCGGCACCCTCTGCCACCACATTCGCGCTATCCACCGCGCCATTATATCCACCGCACATAATCAAGGTGTTACTAAATGCAAAAAGCGCTTCGATCTCCGACTCCTCACAAACATCTCTCAATTGCTTTTTCATCTCGTCTATGCCGTTCACGGCAATGTCCATCCGCTTTTTATAGCAATAAGAGGTGTAATCATACCATTCTTTTTCATCATTGTTCACCTGTTGTCTGGACAAGGTTATAATCCGATTTACTTTCTGCGCATAGGACCCTTTTTGCTCTTGAAACTTCTTGCTTATCATTGCCATTTCTCCTTTTATGCTGCCGTTCTGATAATCGTATATCCTGTATACTATTGCGTCACCGGACTTTCAACAAAGCACCAATGATATCCCCCTACCATCGGTGCTTTGTCTCTCCTTTTTATCCAACCATATAACATTCCAACGTATAAGAACCATCCTCGGCAAAGTTTATCGCCGCCGCTCTGGGATCGGAGCTGCTGAGATCGGCAAGCTCCGTTATCAGACTACAAGTGTTGTTCGTCAGCACGATCAGCTTGCCGACCAATGCGGCAAATTCACGGAGTTCCGCGTCGTTCTTCAGCACAAGATTGTTCATCGCAAACGTGAGACCGTTTTCATCGCGATCCAGATCATCATCGGTGCTGAACTTGCACAGCTGGCGGCACACTTCTTCCACGGTATCTACATCCACACCTTCGGTTTCCTTCTCAAAAGGATCGTAGACGACAGCGGTTAACGGCGCATACCATTCGCCGTCGGGCAAAACGTCGATCGATTGAGGAGTAACCATGCCGTGATAGACTGTATCAC
>JAZQHP010000037.1:0-13770 GCA_045540655.1 Acutalibacteraceae bacterium | reverse complement strand
GCCACATCCACCACGTGCACCAGCAGACGGCACCGCTCCACATGGCGCAGGAAGTCGTGACCGAGTCCCACGCCCTCGCTGGCGCCCTCGATGACGCCGGGAATATCCGCCATAACGAAGGACTCGCCTTCGCTCACGCGCACCACACCGAGCACCGGCGAAAGCGTCGTGAAATGATAGTCGGCGATGACAGGCTTGGCTTCGCTGACCACCGAAATCAGGGTGGATTTGCCGACGTTGGGGAAGCCGACCAGTCCGACGTCCGCGAGGAGCTTCAGCTCCAGACGCACGCGGAACCGCTCACCGGGCATGCCGGACTTGGCAAAGCGCGGCGCCTGACGCGTCGGGGTCGCAAAATGCTGGTTGCCCCAGCCGCCGCGACCGCCGTGCGCGGCGATAAACGGCTCATCGGTGGACATATCCGCCATCAGTCGTCCCGTTTCATCGTCATAAATCAGCGTACCGCGCGGCACCTTGAGCACACAGTCCTCGCCCGCCTTGCCGAAGCAGTTCTTTTTACCACCCTGCTCGCCGTTGGTCGCGGCAAATTTGCGCTTATAGCGGAAATCCGTCAACGTATTGGCGCCGTCGTCGACCACAAACACCACGTTGCCGCCGCGACCGCCGTCGCCGCCGACAGGACCGCCCGCCGCCACATATTTTTCGCGGTGAAACGCCACCGCTCCGTTGCCGCCGTCGCCGGCACGGATCTCTATGATCGCACGATCGATAAACATATTGCATCGCCTCCTCGAAGTAACATACGATACCTATCAAAAATCCCCATCGGCGAACCGATGGGGATGATGAGTCGGCAATTCTTATTGCTCGGCGTACACGCTCACGCGCTTACGATCTTTGCCCATGCGCTCGAAACGCACGGTGCCGTCGGTCAAAGCAAACAGCGTGTCATCAGAACCGATGCCCACATTGGTACCCGGATGGATATGGGTGCCGCGTTGACGCACCAGGATGTTGCCCGCCAGCACGAACTGACCGTCGGCGCGCTTGACACCCAGACGCTTGGACTCGGAATCGCGACCGTTCTTGGTCGAGCCCATACCTTTCTTATGTGCAAACAGTTGCAGATTGATTTTCAACATAGGGTTCACACCTCCGTGATTTTGACAGTAATTAACGATTTGTGATCCGCGGCGAGTGTTTCGAGATGAAGCCGCAGTCCCTCCAGCAGAAGGGCGCATGCTTTTGCATCGTCGCGGGAGAGGCGCATGGTCATCAGTCCGTCGCCCGTTTCGAGGACGAGAGGCTTGACCCCGCCGATTTCGGTCACGGCATTGGCTGTCAGATACGCCGCCGAGCTGACCGCCGCGCACAAGACGCTGACGCCGCTGTCGTCGGGAGTATCATGCCCGGCAATGGCAAACCCCACCACCGACCGTTCCGAAGTGAAAAAATGACATTGGATCATGGGTACATCAAGCGTTGATGGCTTCGATCTGCACCTTGGTGTACGGTTGACGATGACCCAGCTTGCGCTGCTTGCCCTTCTTGGGCTTGTAGGTGAAGACAGTGATCTTCTTCGCCTTGCCGTTCTTGAGAACCTTCGCGCTGACGGTGGCACCCGCCACATAGGGATCGCCCACAGTCAGGGCTTCGTCGTTGTTCACCGCGATGACCTTGTCAAAAGTCACGGTGGCTTCCGCTTCGGCATCCAGCTTTTCAATGAACAGGACATCGCCGCTGCTCACTTTGTACTGCTTGCCGCCGGTTTCGATAATGGCGTACATACTCAGTTCCTACCTTTTCTTTAGACTCGCTGATGGTGGGCGGAGCGAAGCGCTCACTTAGTGGCCCATTTCATGCGGCAACCGCAAGTATATCATACTTCTTCGGGATTGTCAACGGTTTCTTTCGCTTCTTTTTGTTTTTTCTGCTTGGCTTTGAGCACCGCCTGCACGATCATGATCACGACCATCGCCACGATGACGACCGCCAGCGTGATCATCACGATCCACAACCACGGCGCAATGCCCTTTTCTTCTTCCTCGATGGTCACCGTTTCCACCTTCGCGGAAAAACGCCAGCTCATCGGCACCGCATCCTGATACACGTCACCGGGATAGGTGAACAGGCAGTGCATGCGGATTTTATAAACGTGCTCCTCACCGGGTGCCATGTCGTTGTAGATCAGCGACAGACCGCCGTCCACGTCGTTGATGTGGGCATAGGTGTTATGAAACAGCACCTGATCGCCCTCGCTGACGGTGAGAACGATGCTGTCAAGATAGGTCAGCTTCGCGTCGTCACCGTAAGGCAGGGGCACGGGCTCCATCACCATCGACGCGACGGTCTGCCCGTCGTTACGCACGATCATCGTGCCTTCCGTCGCAAACTGCTCGCCCGCCCGCAGAATCGGATATTCCCAGAACGCAGGGCTTTCGGGGTTCGCGGTGATCGCGCCCGCCGTTTCGGTCATCACCAGGCTGTACACTTTGTTGGCTGTCTTCATGCTGTCGACGGTGTTTTCCTCCGCGCCGACCGGCACAACAACAAGGGCGAACATCAGAATGCACACCGCGATCCACGCGGCAATTCGTTTTGCCATCATTCGTCAGCCTCCCCTTTCTCCTTTTCGGCCTGCTCCTCGGCAAGGAAGCGTTCGCGCTCCTCCTGCCGTTTTTTGAGCGCCGCCTGCTTGATGCTCAATTTCGGTTCGTCGTCTGCGTCCACATTCTCCTCTGTAATATCCTTGGTGCGTTTCTTGTCAACGGGCGCTTCCTCCGGCACCTCGGGTGCATACATCCGACGACGGTTGGATTCATACATATTCAGAATGACCGTCAGGATCACCACCACTGCCAGCAGCGCCATCACCACGCCGAAGCCCCACACGGGCAGACCGAACGGTGCAAACGGCTTATCTTCCGGCACCTCGGTGGGCGACGGCATCGCCGTCACCTCCGTGACGGTGGTGGGATGATAAAAGCTGGTCGGGGTCGTGACCGCCGCCGCATCGTGGATGGAAGCGGGGTCGCCCGTCTGCATGACCGCGGCGATCTGCTCGGCAGACAACGCCACATCAAACATCAGCGTATCGTCCAGAAGCGCGTTGAGGTTCGGGTCATCCCAGATGCCCGAGCCGACCTTCATATAAGAAGCATACATCTGCACGATGGGCATGATGAACACTTCTTCGAGCACGACGTTGCCGTCGATGTACAGCGTCACGGTCATATCGCCGACCACAACCGCCATATGATGCCATTCGTTCTGCGGGAGACCGAAATGGCTTTCACCGGTGCGCGCACCCGTGAAGGAACGCATCAACGCTTCCTGTCCTTCATCCGCCGTGTAACCGCGGTAATACTCCATCACCACGCCGTCCAGCGGACCGCCGTCCTCCGCCACATAGCTCGGCTCCATCGCGTGCGGCGACACCGTGAAGTAGCATTGGTTGTCATTGGAATGGATGGTCAGCAGGCGTTGCCAGTAGCCGCCCGCGGGGTTGGCGGGATCCAGCGAACCGCGGTAGTTGATCCACGTCGCAAAAGTCATCTTCGGCATACGCAGCTGGGAAAAGCCGATCTGCATATACTCGGTCTGTCCGTCCAGCGACAGCACCGTGCCGCGGGTGGGATCCTCCACCCACGTCATCGCGTCGGCGGACTGGCGATAGCCGTCCTTATAAAAGCTCACGTGCCCCGAGGTTTCGCCGGGCTTGGTGGCGAATTTGAGGCAGTTATTCTCTTCAAAACCCTGCGTTGCCGCCATCGCCGACAGCGGGCACAGGCTCATCATCATCGCGAGCACCGTCACCATCGCCGCGAACGACAACCATCGTTTGCCATGCTTCATCGTATCATTCCTCCTGTTTTACAGCTCCAGCAACTCGTTTGCACGGAGCAATTCCACAAAGCGGGCGACATCCGCCGCCGCTGTTTCCTGCGTCACCTGATAATGCGCGAGCAACGCGTCGATGAGCGCCTGCTCGGTCTGCTCGGTTTCCAGTGCCTTCCACAAAAACGCGCCCGTACCGTTGAGGGTGATCATCCCCCGCAGATCCAGCGCCGCCTGTCCCACGGGCACCACCACATGGGTGTCCGCCAGCGGACGCAACAAAAAGCCGTCTTTAATTTTCATGGGATGGACTCCCTTCCTCTTTAAAATCCGCGCGCCATGCCGCGAGCAACCGTTCGCCCGCCGCCGTCGTGCCGTCACTTTCAAACCTGCAGATCGCCACCGTATCGTACAGCGACTGCATCCTTGCAATCGCCGCATCGGTCAGTGGACGCGACCACACGGGATACGGAATCGCCTCCATCAGTGTCGCGGGCGCGCTGTGATCCGCCACCGTCAGGCGGTTGCCGGATGCTTGCGACAGCAACACGATCGCATCCAGTCGCGCCGCGCCGTCGGCAACGCGGGTATCGTTGCCGCAAAACGGCGTACCGTACACCATCGGCGTGCCGTCCTCAAACCGCACCGCCGGCAGATCCTCGCACAGCACCCTCACCGACGGATCCACCGTCTGACACGCGGTCGCCAGCGTCGATTTGCCGATTCCCGACGGACCGACCAACAGGATCGCATGCCCATCCTTCTCCAGCGCCGCACTGTGCACACAACACCCCTGTTGCGTCAGCATGTGATACGCAAAGCACTGTGCCGTGTAGACATAGCGGAGCACATCCGCATCGGGCACATCGGCGTGAAGGGTCAACAGACACCGCGAAAAAGCGGCATCAAACCGAAGCACAAACGCCCCGCGGGTGTGATACAACGCGCCGTTGCCGTCATCATCCACGATCCATGCCGTGCGCTTGCCCCTGCCTTGCGGCGTGCCTTCGGGACGATCCAAATGCGTCTGCACGCGCACGGTCATGCACCAGTCCGCCTCACCGTCTGCCGACGGCACGGCAAACGGCGCAAACGCCGCCTCGTGCGACCAGCCGTCAAACCCGTCCAGCGCCACGGTACGCTGTGCAATCGTTCCCCGCATACCGTCACACCGCCTCTCTGTTTTTCGACCGATCCGTGGGCATACCAATAGATAATACTAGTATCCCACGAACTCTTTCAAAAGTCAAGTGCCAAGCATGAAAAAGAATCCGCCGCGCTGTCTCTGTGCAGGACACGATCCGAGTCCCGATCACAGGACGACACGGCGGTCGTTCCCGGCTCACCGTCAGCCGACACCTATACGGCGTGGCTTTTCCTATAAAAAAGACAGATCGCCGACATCGGAGACCCGTCTTTTGGTTTTATACACTTTTTTCGTGATAGTTCCCCAGCAGCGTAAACTGCGGCATTTCTTCGCTGAGTGCGCACAGCAATGACACCGTATTTTCATTTTGCAGGTTGCCCTCAAAATCGAGATAAAACGCATATTCAAACGTGCCGTTGCGAAGCGGACGGCTCTCGAGCTTGGTGAGGTTGAGCCCTTCGAGCGCAAACCGTGCCAGCGTGTGATACAGCGAGCCCGTGACGTGCGGCAGGCAGAACATCAGCGTGATGCGATTGGCATCGTCCGTCACGCACAGATCCTGCGAAATCGCCACAAAACGCGTCGTGTTGCCGTCAAAGGTCTGAATCGTATCCTTCGCCACTGTCAGCCCGCATTCTGTTGCCGCCCGCGCCGAGGCGATCGCCGCCACCGTCGGATCTCCGAGCGCCGCAACGTACGCGGCGGCTGTGGCGGTGTTGCCGAAGCTCTTTTCCTCATAGCGCATCTCACGGATGAACTCGCGGCACTGGGCAAGCGCCTGCGGATGCGACACCACCGTGCGCACCGCGCGCGGATCGGCATCCCCCACCGTCAGCAGGCATTGGCGCACAGGCACATCCACCGCCGCCGCGATGCGGCACTGATTCGCCATGATCAGATCGAAGGCTTCGTGCACCGACCCCGTCGAAGAATTCTCCACGGGGATCAAACCGTAATCCGCCTGCCCGTTTTTTACCGCTTCGATGACATTTTCCCAGCGCTCCACGAACTGCGGCTCGCATCCTTCAAACAGCATCTCCGCCGCCTCATGCGAAAATGCGCCGCGCGTGCCCTGACAGACAATGCGCGCCTGTGCGGTGGGAATCAGCGACCGCTTCGCGCCGTCAATACACGCGCGAAGCTCCTCTCCCGCACCGAGCATCCGATGCTGAATCGCGCGGGAAACCTCCATCACTGTGGAATACACCAGCGAATTGGCGCGTCCGTAGCCACGGTGCTCGGGATCGAGCGCATCGCTCGCCGCCTCCACCCCGCAAAGCACCTCGCGCTCACGCGCTTCATTGAGCACCGCCAGTCCGTGCTCATGTTTATATTGCGCGACCTTCACCGAACAATCCAGACGTTCGCAAAGAAGCGTCGTCAGATCCCGATCAATACGGTCGATATCCTGTCGGATCTGTGTCAAATCCACCTTCATGCGTCCTGCTCCTTCCAAGAGGTTCCCTCGCGCTCGAACAAATCGAGAAGCGCGACCGCCGCCGCCGATTCCACCACCGGCACCGCCCGCGGTACGATGCAGGGGTCGTGGCGACCGCTGATCATCGTGACGGTGTTTTTCTTTTCGCGCAGATCCACGCTCGCCTGCGCCTGTCCGATGGACGGCGTCGGCTTGATCGCCACGCGCACGATCAGCGGTGCACCTGTGGTGATACCACCGAGAATACCGCCGTTGTGATTGCTCATCCAGCCGAGCTCGCCGTCATCGTCATACCGCTGGCTGTCGTTTGCCTGCGAGCCGCGCATCTGCGCGAGCGCAAAGCCGTCGCCGAATTCCACGCCCTTGACGGCGGGAATGCCGAACAACATCGCGGCGAGTACATTTTCCACGCCCTCGAACATGGGACTGCCCATGCCGACGGGCAGACCCGTCACCGCCAGCTCCACCACACCGCCGACGCTGTCCGCCACGGCACGCGCGGCATCCACCGCCGCACGCATCGGCGCTTCCTTGGTCGGATCGAGCAGAGAAAAGGTGGTCGAAGACAGGATCTTGAGTGTCCCGGCGTCCACCGTCAGCGGATCGAACGCCGCATCCTCCACGTCCGCAATGCGCGCAATATGCGCCCCGATATGCACGCCGCGCCGCGCCAGAATCTGGCGGCAAACCGCGCCCGCAAACACCAGCGGTGCCGTCAGCCGACCGCTGAAATGCCCGCCGCCGCGGATATCGTTCGCGCCGAGATAGCGCACCGCGCCCGTATAATCCGCATGTCCGGGACGCGGCACGGTCACCTGCGCGGCGTAATCCCCGCTACGGGTGTTTTCGTTGACGATCACCGCCGTCAGCGGGGTACCCGTTGTCACCCCGCCGTACAATCCCGATACCACCTGCGGCTGATCCTTTTCCTTGCGCGGGGTGGCGGTGGGATCGTTGCCGGGCGCACGCCGCGCCATCTGCGCGAGCACCTCGTCCATATCGACGGCTTCGCCTGCAGGCAGATTATGCAGGGTGCAACCGATCATCTCGCCGTGGCTTTCGCCGAACACCGACAAACGCACCCGCGATCCGATATCAGAACTCATAAACCGTTCCTCCCCATTGCTTATACCTGTCAAAAAATGTCGGCCAGCTCTTGTTGACGCTGTCCGCATCCGTAATGGTCACATCCTCGTGTGTTATAACCGAAGCGACCGCCGCACTCATGACAATGCGATGATCGTTAGCGCCGTCCACCGTGCCGCCGTGAAGCGCGCCGCCCGTAACGAGCAGTTCATCCGTTTTTTCGGTCACCGTGCACCCGAGCGCCGTTAACAGCGCCGCCGTCGTCTGCAGGCGATCGCTTTCCTTGAGGCGCAGGCGCTCGGCGTGATCCACCCGCGTTGGGCCGTCGCCGCCGGCCGCCGCCACAGACAGTACCGGCACCAGATCGGGAATGTCCGCGACATCCGCCTCCACCGCATGAAGCGGCGAACGGACCGCGCGAAGTCCCGCGTCGTTCCATGTCAGCGACACGCCCATCTCCCGCAGGATCGCCTCGATACGGCGATCCCCCTGCACGCTGTCGCGCTTGAGATTCGTCACCGTCACGTCGCCGCCGATCGCCCCTGCCGTCAACAAAAACGCCGCCTGCGACCAGTCGCCCTCCACCGTATGACAGGGCAGATGATACCGCTGTCCGCCGCGCACGAAAAAGCCCGTTTCGGTACGTCTGACATCAATGCCCGCTTCTTTGAGCACCGCCAGGGTCATATCCACATACCCCACCGACTGAAGCGACGAGGTCAGGCACAGCTCGCTGTCCTCCTCGCACAACGGCAACGCCATCAGCAAGCCCGTGATAAACTGACTGGACACATCCCCCGCCACGTCGTAGCGACCGCCGCGAAGGCGTCCCTGAATATGCGCGATCACGCCGTCTCCCGGCGGATGGGTGATCGTCACGCCGTGCGACGGCAAACAGTCCTCATACACCGTCATCGGGCGTTGCGGCAACCGTCCGCATCCGACGAAGGTCACCTCGCGTCCGAGCGCCGCAAACAGCGGCATGAAA
This sequence comes from Acutalibacteraceae bacterium, assembly GCA_045540655.1. Lineage (GTDB taxonomy): Bacteria > Bacillota > Clostridia > Oscillospirales > Acutalibacteraceae > RGIG1959. The sequence goes on along the minus strand of JAZQHP010000037.1, from coordinate 5,313 downwards.
AACCGCAGAGTCGAGCCGCTCTCGCCGCAGTCCGCGACCGCGCTTCCGTCGCCCGTCGCCGCAAACCGCACCGTGTCGCCGTTTATGACCGCGGGGCATCCCAGCGCCGCCAGGCAGCGAAGTGTTGCTTCCATGTCCTGCGACCCGATGATGCCGTGAATGACGCTGTTACCCGTGAGTGCCGCCGCAATCAACGCCCGATGCGCCGCCGATTTGGACGGCGGGGCGGCGATCACACCTTGCGCGCCGTTGCACGAGACCCGCACCGTTTGCATGCCGATGTCCCCCTATCCTGCCGATGCCGTCCGACGGACAGCACCGCTTTTTTATTCCAATATAAAAGATGCCAGCTCCGCCGTCGGCATCCGATGGCAGAACGAATGACCGATGTCGCGAAGCAACACCAGATCCACCTGCCCGCCGACGCATTTCTTGTCCGCCGTCACACCATCCAGATAGGTGCTCACGGCAACGGGACCGACCGACGGCAACCCGAATTTATGGAGCAGGGCGCACAGCCGCTTCGTCGTGTGCGGCGCGGTCATCCCGTGCCGTTCGGACGCGGCGGTCACCGCCGCCATGCCGACCGCGACCGCACAGCCGTGGCTGATGCCGTCGAAATTCAGTTGCTTTTCGAGTGCGTGACCGAGCGTGTGCCCGAAATTGAGCAGTTTGCGTTCGCCGCTTTCACGCTCGTCGGCTTCCACGACACGACTTTTCACCAGCATACACCGCCGCACCACCTCGGTGAGCAGTTCGGGCGAAAACGCCTGATCCCGCTCGAGCAGTTCAAACAGCTCACGGTCTTTGATACACGCCGATTTTACCACCTCGCCCATGCCGTCGGTGACGTATTCCTTCGGAAGGGTGGACAGCGTGTCGATGTCCGCGATCACGCGGATGGGTTGCCAGAACGCGCCGACCAGGTTTTTGCCGGCGGGCAGATCCACGCCGGTTTTGCCGCCGATGGACGAATCCACCTGCGCCAGAAGCGATGTCGGGATCTGCACAAAATCAATGCCGCGCATCCACGTTGCCGCGGCAAACCCCGCCATATCGCCCGTCACACCGCCGCCCAGCGCCACAATGACGTCGGCACGGTCAAACTGTTCCTTGGCAAGGATATTGTAAATATGCTGAATCGTGGTCAGATTCTTGTGTTTCTCGCCCGCCGGGAAGGTCAGCACACTGACCTTCTGATAGCGCGCGCCGATGAGCGCATTGCTCAGACGCTGGGCATACAGCGGACCGACATTGGAGTCGCACACCACCAGTGCGCGACTGCCCTTTTGTACCTCGCGGATCAGGCGTCCCGCCTGATCGAGCAGGCCGCGTCCGAGACAAATATCGTATGAGCGCCCCGTGTTCACGGGAATGGTCACCATATTCACAGCGGGTCCCTCCTTATTCCTCGATCGTGGTTGTGTTGGTTTCTTCGTCCGCGCGCAGTTTGCACAGCCGCCCTTCGCGGATCATACGCGTCAGGTGTGCTTCGTCACCGCTCAGAATCGCGGAGCGATAGTCGGCAAGCCGTGCGATCAGCTGTTCGATTTCGTTTGCCAGCACGTCGCGGTTCTCGGCAAACAGCTCACTCCACAGCATTTCGTCCACCGTCGCCACCCGCGACACATCGCGGTAACTCCCCGCCGAAAAGCCCTTGTGCCGTGCACTGCAGGGCGACTGCACATAGCATCCCGCCAGCACGTGCGGCAGTTGACTGGTAAACGCGATCATGCGGTCATGCTCCTCGGGCGACGTCACCGTCACGCGCGCACATCCGATCGCTTTGGCGACCCGTTTGATCATCGCCACCGCCTCGTCATCGGTGTCTGCGGTCGGCGTGAGGATAAAGCTCGCACCCTCAAACAGCGTCGCTTCCGCATGCGCAAAGCCGCTTCGTTCCTTGCCGGCCATCGGATGCGCACCGACAAACCGCAAGCCGTGCGCCGCGCAAATCGGCGCACACGCCGCCACGACCGAGCGCTTGACACCGCACAGATCGGTCACCACGGTCGCAGGCGACAGTTTCACCGCCAGCTCCTTGAGCACCTTGATCGCCGTGCGCGGAGCCACCGCGAGCACGACGAGTTGCACCGCTTTGAGAGCAGCCTCGTCGCCCACGGCATCGATCGCCCCCGTCGCAAGCGCTTGCGTCAGCACCGCTTCGTCGCGGTCAATGCCGATCACCGTCATGCCCGCTCTTTTCATCGCCAGCGCCATAGACCCGCCCATCAGGCCGAGTCCCACCACCGCCGCGCAGGGTAATGCGCCCGTTTGCACCATGGCGGATTCCTCCTTTATACAGGAAATATCAGATCGTTTTGTTGAACATCGGGGCGGCCGCCTTCAGGTTGTCCATCACATTCTTGAACTGCGCGGGTGTGAGCGACTGAGCACCGTCCGACATCGCGTGCGGCGGATCGTTATGCACCTCGACGATCAGACCGTCCGCACCGACCGCCAACGCCGCCATGCACAGCGGCGGCACCAGCGAGCTCTTGCCCGTCGCGTGACTGGGATCCACCACCACGGGCAGATGCGACAATTCCTTGAGAAGCGGAATCGCCGACAGATCCAGCGTGTTGCGGGTCATGGTCTCAAAAGTGCGGATGCCGCGTTCGCACAGAATCACCTTTTCGTTGCCGCCCGCCATGATATATTCCGCGCTCATCAGCCATTCCTCGATGGTGTTGGACAGACCGCGTTTGAGAAGGATCGGCTTGTCGAGCTTGCCGAGTTCTTTGAGAAGCTCAAAATTCTGCATATTGCGCGCGCCGACCTGAATCACATCCACATCCTCAAACAGCACCAGATGCGCCGCGGACATGATCTCCGTCACGATGGGCAAGCCCGTTTCGCGGCGAGCATGGCGAAGCAGCTCCAGACCGCCCGCGCGCAGGCCCTGAAACGCATAGGGCGACGTGCGCGGTTTGAACGCGCCGCCGCGCAGAAAGCCTGCGCCCGCGTCCTTGACATCCTGCGCGAGCTTGACGATCTGCTCCTCGCCTTCCACCGAGCACGGCCCTGCGATGACGCCGAAAGCGCCGCCGCCGATGCGACAGCCGCCGCCCAGATCGATCACCGTGTCGGTGGGATGGAATTCCCGACTGCCTTTTTTATAAGGCTTCGACACGCGTTGCACGCGCTCGACGATTTCCTGCTGTTGAATGTAGTCCGTATCAATGCCGCTCGTGTCGCCGAGCAGACCGAGTACGGTGGACTGATCGCCCACCCATTTATTGACGCGCACCTGATGTTCGGCAAAATACCGCGAAAATTCTTCAATCTGGTATTCGCTGGCGTTTGATTTCAATACAATAATCATACAATTGGTCCCTGCCTTTTTCAAAATGTGACAAATACACGGTTGCAAAATACAAAACAAAAGCGACACTCATCCTCGAATGAGTGTCGCCGTAAAATCCATCCTTCCGTCGGTTATCGGCTTGCATCCGAAGCCTTCAACCGTCCGAGCGTCACGCCATTCGAGCACAGCTAAAGTAGCCCTGACCAAAAAAGCCAAAGCCGTAATAGCCGCTAAATCGATTGTCGTGACGATGGGTGTTCATAAATGTGTTCCTCCGCAACCGAGCAAATTTGCTCTTGCTACTTATAATAAATCACAATTTCGCGCTTGTCAAGGCGAAATTTGTAATAATTATACTTTTTCTGTGAATAATTATTCCGCCGTATACGTCATCGCACTTTCGTACTCGGTCGCGACAATGCACATATACGTCTTGCCCGTGTTCAGCGTCAGCTGACTGCCGTCGGTCTCCTGCATATGGAAGCCCTCACTGTCGCGCGACCAGTCAAAGCGGCGCATCGTACCGTCGGAGAAAACATAGCCTTGTCCGCTCTGCAGGTAAAAATCGATGGTCGTGTCGTTTTCCCAATATTTATCGGAGAACAGCACCAGCACGTTCGTCGCCGCCAGCGCGCCGCCGTCAATATCCTTGTGCGCCGTGCGGGAGGAGCCGTTGGTCTTCTGATACAGCCCCGTGCCGCTGTCATACGCAAAGCCGATGGTCTGGGCACCAGACATCTTGATTGAGATCGTGTTCACGGCGGTGTCGCCCGTCTTGTCCCCGAAGGTCCACGGCCAATCCATCACCTGATATTGCTTGTAGCCCTTGTCGGTCATGTACTGCGTCAGCCCCTCGGCCGAGGTGCGCAGGCGGTATTCGTAATCGTGGGGATAATTGTTGTCACGCCAGGCGTACTTGCTCTCCGCCGCCGCGGAATTGACATCAAGATCCGCGATGTTGGAGTTGGCGATCATCGCCAGCGCCGTGTAACTGCCGCCCGCATGGGCATACGCCAGTCCGAGCGCTTCCACCGTGTGGAAGAAGGGCGAACGCGCCGAGCGCACGGGACCGATGGATTCGGGCACACGGTCGGAACCGGCAAACACCGCCATGATGCGGGTGATACCGCCTTCGGTTTCCGCTTCGACCCACATGTCCGCCTTCGACAGACCGACCTGCTCGTCCTGAATGAAATCGTTGTTTGCCACCATGACGCCGACGGGACGGGTCAGCTGAGATTCGCCCATATCATCCAGCCCGGTGATGATGTTGCGCGTATCGACCTCGGGCTCGCCCGCCGTCGTCTCGGTGGTCACAGGATCGAGCGACGGCACATCGGGCAATTCCTCGACGAGTTCGCCGAGATGGCATGCGCACAGCGTAACCGCCAGCACAACCGCCAGCACCACGCACAACAAACGTTTATATTGTTTCATAGGGATATACCTCCTTATCATTCCCCATAAATCGGGAGAATATGCGGATATTATACACCTTTTTTTCGCATTTTGCAACCCACCCTGTATTCTTCTGTCATAAACCGGGAGAATACACCCCAAAAAAGCAGGATTCTCCCGCCACGCCGGGCACAAGACCACCCGCACGCGCCCCTTGACAACCGCCCCCTTGTGCGGTATACTGATTCCCACAGAATCCCTGCCACGCCGCTTTAGTTAAATGGATATAACAAGCCCCTCCTAAGGGCTAGTTGAGGGTTCGATTCCCCCAAGCGGTGCCAAAAGCTGATCCGCTCCGACAGGAGTGGGTCAGCTTTTTTACATGGAGCGCAGGGGGAATCGAAAGGCCCGTTTAAAAAACAGTCCGGTGGACTGTTTTTAGGGCCGTTGGGAATGATCTTAATTCATATTCCTACTTGCACCACAAGGCGAGATCCCACTCCTACACGTACCGACCCCCAAGCGGTGCCAAAAGAGGGGGGGCTTCTTCAGAAGCACGGCCGCCTTTCTTTTTTCGCGCAAAGGGAATCGGAAGCCCCGGTAAAAAA
>JAZQHP010000036.1:0-37121 GCA_045540655.1 Acutalibacteraceae bacterium | reverse complement strand
GCGGGGAGCATAACTTTAGGGACATCCGCACCTTCAACCTGATGTTCAAGACATTCCAAGGCGTCACCCAGGATGCCAAGAGCGAAATGTATCTGCGCCCCGAAACCGCCCAGGGTATTTTTGTTAACTTCAGCAATGTGCAACGCACCACCCGCCGCAAGCTGCCGTTCGGCGTTTGCCAGGTGGGCAAGAGCTTCCGCAACGAGATCACGCCCGGCAACTTCATCTTCCGTACGCGTGAATTCGAGCAGATGGAGCTGGAGTTCTTCTGCAAACCCGGCACGGATCTGGAGTGGTTTGCGTTCTGGAAAGATTTCTGCCATCAGTGGCTGCTGTCGTTGGGCATGAAGGACGAAAACCTCAAACTGCGCGATCATGATCCGAAGGAGCTGTCGCACTATTCCAACGCGACCACCGACTTCGAGTTCATGTTCCCGTTCGGCTGGGGCGAGCTGTGGGGTATTGCGGACCGCACCAATTTCGACCTGACGCAACACAGCGAGCATTCGGGTCAGAAGCTGGAGTATTTCGACCCCGAAACCAACGAGCACTACATCCCTTACGTCATTGAGCCGTCTCTGGGTGCGGACCGCGTGTTGCTTGCGTTCCTGTGCGAGGCGTATGACGAAGAAACGATCGACGAGAAGGACACCCGCGTGGTGCTCCGTCTGCATCCCGCTCTGGCGCCCTTCAAGGCGGCGGTCCTGCCGCTGTCGAAGAAGCTCGGCGAGCAAGCGAAGGCGGTGCGCGATCGTCTGTCGCCGCTCTTCATGGTGGATTATGACGATGCCGGCTCCATCGGTAAGCGTTATCGCCGCCAGGACGAAATCGGCACCCCGCTTTGCATCACCTACGATTTTGAATCGCTCGAAGACAATTGCGTCACCGTGCGCGACCGCGACACGATGGAGCAGGAGCGCGTGGCGATCGACAAGCTGGCGGATTACATTGCGCAGAAGATGGCGTTCTGATTCTGCATCACAACCGATGGCAAGCCCATCGAACGGTAGCAATACCGTTCGATGGGCTTTTTCGATGCCGGAAATCGGCGAAAGCTGTTTGTTCACAAAGAATTTACAATTATCCGCCCGAAAAGGTTAAAATTTTTTAACTTTTTTCGAGATACCCCCTTGCAATTTCCGATTCTGTACAGTATAATGAAACCAAAGTGGAGGAAAAGAGCATAAAAGTGGAGCGAAATGGTGAATTTTTCACACTTTCCACCGACTTTTCCACATTTTTCAAAGAAGCCATGATCAGAAACGGAGGTGTTGACCGATGCGCGGACGCTATTCCCACAATCTGGACGCCAAGGGGCGCGTGTTTGTGCCCGCGAAAATGCGCGAAGTGCTCGGTGACACCTTTATTGTGGCGAAAATCATGGAGCCCTGCATCTGCTTGTACACGGTGGAGGGCTGGCACGCCATGCTCGAAAAGCTCGAAGAACTGCCGATGACCAAATCGCGCGGTCTGCTTCGGTATCTGTCCTCCAACGCCGCGGATGTGCAGGTAGATGCGCAGGGGCGCATTGTGCTTCCCAAACACCTCATTGAACACGCGGGACTGGAGAAGGAAACGCTTATCATCGGCGCCGGCGCCAACCGCGCGGAGATCTGGAATCCCGCCCGTTATGACGAGGTGGTCGGAGCGATGAATCAGGAGGATATCGTCGCCGATTTCATGGCGCTTGGTTTGTAACCGTTTTTGGAGCGTTTTTCGGTGTTGTTTGTTTATTCTTACCAAAAGTTATCCCCAAATTGTATTGCAAGATTTACGAGAAATGGTTACAAATGGTTACAAAAAGTTTGCAAAAAGTCTTGTTTCTTGTAATCTTTTATGGTATAATGGTATCAGTGAAAGTTGGTGAAGCTCGTGCCGAAAGTACCGGGCAGCGGCTATCATTTGCCGGTGCTGATGCACCCCGTTCTGGAATCGCTGAATGTGGCGGCAAACGGGATATATGTGGATGGCACGGCAGGGGGCGGCGGACATTCGTTTGCGATCGCGTCCCGACTCACCACCGGTCATTTATATGCGCTGGATCAGGATCCTGACGCGATCCGCGAAGCGACTGCGCGATTGCAGGGGCTTCCCGCGACGGTGATCCATACCAATTTTGTACATATGCGCGAGGCACTTGCCGAACACGGCATCGATGGTGTGGACGGCATACTGCTGGATATCGGTGTGTCGTCGCATCAGCTTGACGACGGCTCTCGCGGCTTCTCGTTTCACGAGGATGCGCCGCTGGATATGCGCATGAGTCAGAGCGGTCCGACCGCCGCCGATCTTTGCAATACACGCAGTGAGGCGGAGCTCGCCGACATCTTCTTTCGCTACGGTGAAGAAAAATTCTCGCGACGCATCGCCGCCGCGATTGTGCGGGAGCGTCAGACGCGCCCGATTGTAACCACCTTACAACTGGCGGATATCATCCGCGACGCGGTGCCTGCCGCGGCACGACGGGACAAGCATCCTGCCCGTCGCGTCTTCCAGGCGCTCCGCATTGAGGTCAATGATGAACTCGGGTGCCTGTCGCGGGCACTGGATACCGCGTTCGATCTGCTGAATGTCGGCGGTCGGCTCGCGGTGATCACCTTCCATTCGCTGGAAGACCGCATGGTCAAGCAACGCTTTGCCGACTGGAGGCAAGGGTGTGTTTGCCCGAAGGAAAGCCCTGTTTGTGTCTGCGGACGGACGCCCGCCGCACAGACCACGTCCCGCAAACCGATCAAAGCGGACGATGAAGAACTGAAAGTCAATCCCCGCAGCCGAAGCGCCGTATTGCGCTGTGTTGAAAAGCTGCATGAACGATATGTATAAGAAAGGAATGATAGCCATGGCTAAAACGCATTCGACGGCGTATGATATGTCGCTGTTTGAGTCCGGTACGCCGCGGCTGCGCGCGGTGAAGTCTCCCGAAAAATCCGCCGCTATGCAAGAAAAGAAAAACCGCAACAAACGCATCTTCCGCATCGTGGGCGATGTGTTGCTTGTCGGTTTGCTGATTGCCGTGTTGATCCTGATGATCGTCAGCCGTGTGGAAATGACGGAGCTCAGCGCGCAACTCGAACAGCTGAAGGAAGAGGAAACGCACAACGCCAGCAAGGCGAGCAGTCTGGACAACGCCGAAACGCAGATGAAATCGGCGGAGACCGTGGACGCCTATGCCAAAGAAAATGGCATGGAAAAAATTGAACATTATCAGATTGAGTACATCACCGTTGACGGCGGTGACAAGATCGAAGTCTCCGACCCCGCTTCCGGTGGCGTGATGGAAACGATCGGCGCCGCCATTGCCGGTTGGTTTGGTGCGTGATTTTGGAATACCCGCTGAATTTCGGCATACGATGGTAAAGACGGTGTATGCGTTTTTCGCGAACACATCGGGAGTTAGGATGAACGGATCTTAACTCCTGATTGTTGTTTATGTGTTATTTATTTTGAGCAAAGGAGGGAACACTATGGCACAGGATCATCGCCGGAAATCGACCGCTCCCGTGGTCGCCAAGCGTCCTACACAACAGATGTGGCAACGTGCCATGGTCGTTCTTGTCGGCGTCGTGTTTCTGGCGTTTGCTGTCATTGTGGTGCAGCTCGCTCTGTTGCAGATCGTGCAGACGGATGACTGGCAACGTCGCGCCACGGAGCAACAGATGTCCGACAGCATTATTTCGCCCAACCGCGGCGCCATTTATGACACCAATATGGAGATCCTCGCGCAAAGCATGCAGGTGTGGACCGTGATCATGGATCCCAACAACATCGAAGAAGAAAGCGAACGTCTGATGATCGCCGACGAGCTGTCCAAGCTGCTCGAGGTGGATCGGGACGAATTGTATAAAAAGGCGTGCAAGACCGAATCGCAGTACGAGGTGGTCAAGAGCAAAATCGAGCGTTCGCTCGCCGAGGAGCTCATCGCCTGGGTGCAGGAAAAAGAGATGGGTCACGTGTTCCGCCTGATCACCGACTACAAACGAAGCTATCCTTACGGGTCGCTTTTGTCCTGTGTCATGGGCTTTACAGGCAGTGATAATACGGGTCTGTACGGTCTGGAGGCGGAATACAACAGCTTGCTGGAAGGCGAGGCGGGACGGATCGTCACCGCGCAGAACGGCTGGGGCGAAAATCTCCCGAATGTGATGTCGTATGAAAAGACGGTGGATGCCGAGGACGGCAACAGCATTGTGCTCTCCATCGACCAGACCATCCAGCACTACGCGGAAAAGCACCTTGAGGAAGCGGTGGCTTCGACGGGTGCGACCAACCGTGCCAGCGCCATTGTCATGGACGTGGAGACGGGTGCGGTGCTCGCGATGGCGACCAAAGGGGATTACGACCCGAACGACCCCATGACCGTCAAGGATCCCGACGAGTTGGCGGCGATCGCCGAGCTGTCGGGGGACGAAGCGTCGGATGCCCGCGTGGCGGCACTCGAAAAACAGTGGACGAACAAAGCGGTGTCCGAGTATTACGAACCCGGTTCCGTGTTTAAAATGTTCACCGCCTCCATGGCGATGGAGGAGGGCGTTATCTCCGAAAACAGCAGTTATTACTGCGGCGGTCAGGAAGTGGTGCTGGACACTACCGTGCATTGCCACGTGTTCCCCGCTTCCCACGGCTCGCAGACTCTGCAGGATGCCATCTGCAACTCGTGTAACCCCGCGTTCATTCAGATCGGTTTGTCGGTCGGACGCGACCTGTTCTACAAATATTACACCGGCTTTGGATTCACGGAATCCACCGGCATTGACATGCTCGGCGAGGGTATTATTACCGACAGCCTGTATCATACGCAGGACGAACTGGATCCCGTTCAGCTGGCGGTATCGTCCATGGGTCAGACCTTTAAGGTGACCCCGATCCAGACCATTACCGCCATCTCGTCCATCGCCAACGGCGGCAAGCTGATGCAACCCTATGTGGTCAAGCGTGTGCTCGACGCCGACGGCAACGTGGTATCGAACACCTCGACCGTTGTCAAGCGGCAGGTCATTTCCTCGGAGACGGCGCAACGTGTCTCGGCGTTGCTGCAGAACGTCGTTGAAGAGGGCGGCGGTAAGAACGCCTATGTGTCCGGCTACCGTGTAGCGGGTAAAACCGGTACGGCGGAAAAAACCGAAACGGGCGGTGCCGACGTTGTCGCGTCGTTCGGTGGCTTTGCTCCCGCCGACGATCCGAAGGTGGCGGTGCTGGTGCTGATTGACGAGCCGCAGTGTGCGGTGCGTTACGGCGGCACGATCGCAGCGCCGGTTGCGAAAAAAATTCTGCAGGACACCTTGCCGTATCTCGGCGTGGAGCCGCAGTATTCCGATGAAGAAATCGCCGACCTTAACCGCAGTACACCTTCCGTGGAAGGCATGGATGTGGTGACGGCGGAATCCTATGTACGCAACGCCGGACTGGACGTGCGCGTGAAGGGCGAAGGTACCACAGTTGTTAAACAGGTACCCGAAGCGGGACAATCGATCCCCGGAGAAGGCACGGTGGTGCTGTATACCGATCAGGCAAGCTACCAGAGTCAGACCGTGACCGTGCCCGATTTCTCGGGCTACTCGGTGTCGGGTGCATCGGATCTGGCGTCGGTGTACGGATTGAACATCATACTCAGCGGCACCGATCTGTCGAGCGGGGGAGCGCTCGCATCGACCCAGAATATCGAGCCGGGCACCGAGGTGCCGTCGGGCACGATTGTGACGGTCGAGTTTATTTACCAGGATACTTCGGAATAAAGGATATGACGGGAAAAAGAGGAGAGAGTGAAGATGACAGTACAGGAGTTGTTTCAGGGTATTGCCGATGTCGATTGTCAGGATGAGGTCAAGGGATTGACCTGCGATTCCCGCCGCGCACAACCCGGTTGGGTGTTTGTATGCATCAGCGGTACAGCGGTGGATGCGCATAAATTTGCCCCCGGTGCCCATGAGGCAGGGGCGGTGATGATCGTGACCGAGCGTCCGCTCGGGCTTGACCGCGAGATCACTCTTCCGAACACGCGCCTGGTGTGGGCAAAGCTGTGCGCGAACTGGTTCGGCAACCCTGCCCGCCGGATCCGCATGATCGGTATCACCGGTACCAACGGCAAAACCACGATGACCTATATGCTCAAGGATGTACTGGAAGCGGCGGGACATAAGGTTGGTCTGATCGGTACGATCCAGAATATGATCGGCTCGCGTGTGATGCCCTCGGGACACACCACGCCTGATCCGTATGAACTGCAAAGCCTGTTGTCGCTGATGGTAAAGGACGGCTGTGACTATGTGGTCATGGAGGTCAGCTCGCACGCCCTCGATCAGGAGCGTGTGGCGGGATGCTGCTTTGAAGCGGCGGTGTTCACCAACCTGACGCAGGATCACCTGGATTATCATAAAACGATGGAAGCGTACTGCGCGGCAAAGCGTCGGCTGTTCGTCAACGCCAAGCGCTCCATCATCAACGCCGACGACGCATGGGCGACGACGATTGCGGACGGCGTGGAAGGCGAACTGCTGACCTTCTCGGCGAAGGGGGCGGATGCGACCTGCCAAGCGACAAACGTACAGACCCGCGCGGCGGGCGTGTCGTTTGATCTCGTTTGCGGCGACACCGTTTTGTCGGTGACGTTGCCGATTCCCGGTTACTTTTCGGTGTATAACGCGATGGCAAGCGCTGTGTGCGCACTGTCGCTCGGTATCGATGCCGACACCGTGTGCCGCGGTCTTTGCCGCACGCACGGTGTGAAGGGCCGCGCAGAAGTGGTGCCTACGGGACGCGACTTCACGGTAGTCATCGACTATGCGCACACGCCTGACGGTCTCGATAATATTTGCAGCACGATGAAGGGATGCACCGAAGGGCGGCTGATCGTCGTGTTCGGATGCGGCGGCGACCGTGATAAAAACAAACGCCCGAAGATGGGCGCCGTTGCGGCAAAATACGCCGACCGCGTGGTGCTGACCTCCGATAATCCCCGATCGGAAGATCCGTTTGCCATCCTCAAAGATATCGAAGCGGGCATCCCGGAAGGATGCGTATACGATGTGATCGAGAACCGCAAGGAAGCGATCGCCGCGGCGATGCGCGCGGCGCAAGCGGGTGACACGGTGTTGCTGGCGGGCAAGGGCCATGAGACCTATCAGATTCTGGCAACCGGCTCGGTACATCTGGATGAGCGGGAAGTGGTCGCTGACGTGTTGCAGACACTGTGAGCGCAGAAAAAAGGATTAATCGTAAGAAATAAGGAGACAATATGAGTGAATTGACTTTGCGGGCGCTGGTGCTCGGCGCCACGGCACTCACAGCGCTGTTGGTAGCGGCGATCTCGGGTAAGTGGTTCGTGCCGATGCTGCAACGCTTCAAATTTGAACAAACCGTGCGCGAGGTCGGTCCTGCGTGGCATCGCAAGAAGCAGGGTACACCCACCATCGGCGGGGTGATCTTTGTCCTCGGCTTTTTGGTGGCGCTCCTCGGCGGAGTGCTCGTGTGTGAGTTGTGCATTGCCGGCGTCAAGCCGTATTCCGCGGAAGCGGGCATTCACCGTGTGCGCCTGATGGCGGGCGTGGTGATGGCAGTGTGCTGTGGTGCGATCGGCTTTGCGGATGATTTCATCAAGGTGAAAATGCACCGCAACCTTGGTCTGACCGCGTCTCAGAAGATTTTGCTTCAGCTGATTGTCGGTGTCGGCTATGCCGCGGTGATGTACTTCATGGGCGGCTTTAACGATCCCGATGCGGGCACGATTCATATGCCCATTTTCGGCGATGTGTATCTGGGCTGGTGGTTCTTGCCCATCTGTGTGTTCTTTGTGGTCGGCTTCCCCAACGCCACCAACCTGACCGACGGCATCGACGGGCTGTGTGCATCGGTCAGCACGATTGCGACGTTGCTGATGATGGCGGCGGCGCTGTTTTGTGATCTGTTCGGACAGAGCATGGTCGCGGCGGCATTTGCGGGCGCGCTGATCGGTTTCCTCGTGTGGAACGTGCATCCCGCCAAGGTCTTCATGGGCGATACGGGCTCGCTGATGATCGGCGGGTTGCTTTGCGCGGTGGCGTTTGGTATCGGCAGACCGCTGTTGTTGATTCCCGTCGGCATCGTGTATATTGCGGAGACGGTGTCCGTGATGATGCAGGTGGTGTACAGCCGCATGAACAACGGCAAGCGCCTGTTCCTGATGACACCCATCCACCATCACTTTGAAATGAAGGGATGGAGTGAAAATACCATCGTGGTCGTCTTTAGCTTTGTGACGGCGCTGTGCGGTGGTGTGTGCCTGCTGTTGGCATTTTAACGGTCGGTAAAACCGACGATATCTGCGAAAGGAGGATGATCGATATGGCTGCTACGCGAGCCGATAAATTGTCGCGCAAGGTGTTGCCGGGCAAAGCCCGCAAATGGCTCTTTTTCGGCGAAGGATTTGATGCGCCGTTTCTGATTATTCTTCTGGCGCTTCTGGCAATCGGTCTGGCGTGCATGTTTTCTGCCAGCTACGTCAATGCGTATTACGGCGAGGGCGACAGCTACTACTACATCCGAAAACAGCTGATTTTTGCGGTGATCGGCGTGGTGGCGATGTTGGCGTGCTCGGCGGTGGAATATCATATCTGGCATAAGTTTGCGCTTCCCGTGATGGGTATCGCATTGTTGCTTCTGATTGTCGTCTTGGCGATCCCGTCGAGAGACGGCGTTCAGCGCTGGATCTTCCTGCCGGGCATTGGACAGTTTCAGCCGTCCGAGGTGGCGAAATTTGCGGTTGTGTTGCTCTTTTCCCACATGATATCCCTGAATTATAAAGAAATGAACACCCTGAAAAAGGGCTATTTCCCATTCATGGGTATTCTGGCGGTTGTATGCTTGCTGATGCTGTTGGAACCGCACCTGTCGGGTACGATTCTGATTTTTGCGCTCGGCTTTGTGATGATGTTTATCGGCGGCACGCGCCCGCGATATTTGCTCCTGACGATCGGACTCGGCGCGGCGATGGTGCTGTTTATGATTTTTGTGCTCGGGTACGAACGTGACCGTATTGATGTGTGGCTCAATCTGTTTGAGGTGTACAAGGTGGATCGCGACGCGGCGTGGCAGACGATGCAGTCGCTGTACGCCATCGGCTCGGGCGGCATAATGGGACAGGGCTTCGGCAATTCCCGCCAGAAGCATCTGTTCCTTCCCGAACCGCAGAATGACTTCATTTTCTCCATCGTTTGCGAGGAAATGGGCTTTGTCGGTGCGGTACTGATTCTGCTGTTGTTCCTGGTGCTGGTGTGGCGCGGCTTTGTGATCGCGTCGCATGCCCCCGATAAATTCGGCTTTATGCTGGCGATCGGTCTGACGGTACAGATTGCCATTCAGGTGGCGATCAACGTCGCGGTTGTGACGAACCTGCTTCCGAACACGGGCATCAGCTTGCCGTTTTTCAGCTACGGCGGCTCTTCGCTTGTGATGTTGCTCGGCGAAATGGGTATTCTGCTTGCCATCTCGCGTCATCGCACGAAAAAATAAGGGAGTGTCTGCTATGCGCGTGTTAATGACAGGCGGCGGTACGGCGGGACATATCAATCCTGCGCTGACCATCGCCGATGCGATCAAGGAACGCTATGAAGATTGTGAGATTCTGTTTGTGGGTGCCGAGGGGCGCATGGAAACGCGGCTGGTGCCTGCGGCGGGCTATCCCATTCAGACCATGAAGGTCAGCGGCTTTCAGCGCAAGCTGACGCCGTCCGCCATCGGGCATAATATCCGTGCGGCATGGCGTGCCGTGACGGCGGATGCCGCGGCGGCAAAGATTCTGAAATCTTTTCGCCCCGACATCGCCATCGGCACGGGCGGCTATGTGTGCGGTCCGATTCTGCGCCGTGCGGCGAAGATGGGCATTCCCGTGATTGTTCATGAGTCGAACGCACTTCCCGGTGTCACGGTGAAGATGCTGGCGAAATATGCCACCGTTCTCGTCTCGGAGGAGGCGGCAAAGGCGCGGCTTCCGAAGGAGGCCCGCGTGATTGTGACAGGCAATCCGCTTCCCCGCGATTTTTCGACCGTCAACAAACAGATCGCGCGGGCGGCGCTCGGTCTGGATGAGCGCCCCGTTGTGCTGTCCTTCGGCGGCAGTCTCGGCTCGACGGCGATCAACTGTGCGATGACCGGGGTGCTGGAAAAAAGTGCCAAAAGCGGTGCGATCCAGCACATTCACGGTGCCGGACGCGATGGCTTTGAAGCCATGATCGCCGCGCTCGGACAGGCGAATGTTCCCACCGATACGGCGGGAATATCCGTGCGCGAATATATCGATAATATGAAGGAGTGCATGGCGGCCGCCGACCTGGTTGTGTGCCGTTGCGGCGCGATGACACTCACCGAACTGCAGGCATGCGCGAAGCCGGCGGTGCTCATTCCGTCGCCGTATGTGGCGGAAAATCATCAGTTCTATAACGCGCAGGCGCTGGTCGAGCGCGATGCCGCGGTGTGTATCGAGGAAAAAGACCTCACCGCCGCGTCGCTGTACAGCGCCATTGAAGAGATTACATCGGATCCCGTGCGCATGGCGAAGATGAGCGCCAATGCGTCCAAGGGCGCGATCCTCGATGCCACCGACCGCATTCTGGATGTGGTCGCGACGGCGCTCGGATCGTCCGAAAACATATAAATATCGAGCGATTCTTTCACCGAAGAGCCGTGAAACGCATACGCTGTCAACATAAACCGGCTGGGCCGAGGCGTTGAAAAGGGGTGTCATCATGGCAAAACTGGTGATCGAAGGCGGTAACCCGTTGCAGGGAACGGTGGCGATGCACGGCGCAAAAAACAGCGCGTTGCCGCTTCTGGCCGCATCGCTGTTGCTCTCGTCGCCCGTGATTTTTGATCGCTGTCCGCCGCTGTCGGATGTGGCATCGGCGTCGGCGATTCTGACGCATCTGGGGTGCACGGTGCACAGCGAAGCGAATACGGTGGAGGTGATCCCTACCGACACCTGCGGCGACACGATCCCCGCGGCACTGATGCGGGAGATGCGTAGCTCCATCGTGTTTCTGGGACCGATGCTCGCGCGCGCAGGACGCGCGCGACTGACCTTCCCCGGCGGATGCGAGCTCGGACCGCGCCCCATCGATCTGCATTTGCAGGCGCTGTCGCAAATGGGTGTGCGGGTGACGCAGGAGGGCGATGGACTGGATTGCGAAGTGGAGGGTGCGCTCCACGGCGCCCGCATCACGCTCGCGTTTCCGAGTGTCGGTGCGACGCAAAACGTGATTCTCGCGGCGGTGCTCGCCCGGGGAGATACGGTGCTTTTTAACGCGGCAAGAGAGCCTGAGGTGGCGGATCTTTGCCGATTTCTCAATGCGTGCGGCGCGCATATCGTCGGCATCGGCGACAGCGTACTGACCATTCACGGCGTGCACCGTCTGATCGGTTGTCGTTACACGGTGATGCCCGACCGCATTGTTGCCGCGACGTATTTAGCGGCGGCAGCGGTCAGCGGCGGCGACCTGACACTCACGCAAACCGATCCATCGCATCTGACGGCGGTGCTGTCGGTGTTTGAGGAGGCGGGCTGTTGCCTGTCGGTGACCGATCAGACCATCCGCCTCAAAGCGCCCGCGCGGCTTCGTCCGCTCAAAACGGTGCGCACCATGCCGTATCCCGGCTTCCCGACCGATGCGCAAGCACCGTTGATGGCGATGGCGGCGGTGGCGGACGGCACGAGCTTATTTGTGGAAAATATTTTCGACAGTCGCTATAAGCATGTCTGCGAGCTGATGCGTATGGGCGCACAGATCAAAACCGAAGGACGCGCGGCGGTGGTGCAGGGCGTGGAACGTCTGAGCGGCACCGAGGTGCACTGCACCGATCTGCGCGGCGGCGCGGCACTGATCGTTGCGGCGGTGGGTGCCGCAGGCACCACCACGATCGATCGGTTGTGCCATCTGGATCGGGGCTATGCGGCGCTGGAATCGACGCTTGACAGCGTGGGCGTTCGGGTGAAACGCATACCGGACGCCATGATGTGACCAAAAAACAGGAGTATGAAAAGGCGGTGAGAGCCATGGCGAATCAAGAACGACGACGGACAGCAGTCAAACCAAAGCGGGATCTGGCAACCCAGCGGTTTTATTTTCTGATCGGCACGCTGGCGCTGACGCTGGTATTTGTCGTGGCAAGCATCGTGATTTGGGCGGTCACACCCCGCCCGGCGGCGTCGCCGTCCGAGGCGACGAAAAGCGGCATTTTCTCGGTGAAGACGATCACCGTGCTCGGCAATACACGATACCGCGAGGAAGCGGTCATCGGCGAAAGCGGTGTCGTACCGGGACAGAGTATCTTCAAGGTTGACAGTCAGAAGGTGGAAGCTCACCTGCTGGAAACCTTCCCGTATTTTGCGAACGTGGAGGTACAGACCCTTCACATGAACGAGGTCAAGATCACCGTCACCGAAACCGATGTCATCGGTGTGGTGTATGCGGACGGCTTCTGGATTCCCGTCGGAAAGAACGGCAAGGCGCTTCAGGAGGTCCCGATCGTGTCCGACCGTCCGAAAGGACGCTTGTACATCAAGGGCACAACGCCTCCCGAGGGTGGCATTGTGATCGGACAGCCCGCCATTAACACCGCGGAATCGGCGGTACTTCAGACGCTGTTCGATGCGTTTGAGCGCTATGAGCTGACGGGCATCACCGAAATCGACCTGACCGATCTGTCCGATATCACCATGAACTGGCGTAACCAGATCACGATCCGTCTCGGAAACGATTCCAATCTCACGCACGAGATCGGCGTGGTCGCCGGTACCATTCCCGATATTGTGGAAAGCCGCGGCGAACACATCACCGGCGTGCTGAATCTGATTTCGTATTCCAACGATGCGCTGGACGATATGGCGGTGTTTACGCCGTCGTCGCTGTTGCCCACGACCACGACAGCACCGCGTCGCACCGAGGAAGACCTCGCTTCTCCCGACGAAGAAGGCGATGTCACCGACGCGACACAAACAGACGAGAGTGGTAACAACTAAGACATCGGAAGTTACAAAATTTTTTGTGAATCGACGTCGAAAATTGCAAATTTTGTGTTGATATTGTGCCGCGAGCGTGGTATGATTAACATAATGGCAGAAGAATGTAATCAAATTAGAAAAATTGGAAGAGAGGATGTTTTGACATGGGATTTCAGATTGAAAATGATTACGCCGGCGGCGTGCAGATAAAGATCGTCGGTGTGGGCGGCGGCGGCGGTAACGCTGTGGACCGCATGGTTCGCGCCGGTCTTCAGGGCGTGGAATTTGTGGCGATCAACACCGATCGCCAGGCGATCGCCCGTTCGCAGGCGACGCTGAAACTGCAAATCGGCGAGAAGCTGACGCACGGTATGGGCGCGGGCGCTAACCCCGACAAGGGTCAGCGTGCGGCGGAGGAAAGCCGCGAAGAAATCGAGTCGGCGCTCAAAGGTACCGACATGGTGTTCATCACCGCCGGTATGGGCGGCGGCACCGGTACGGGTGCGGCGCCTGTGGTAGCGAGCATTGCACGCGACCTCGGTATCCTGACGGTCGGCATTGTCACGAAGCCCTTCGCGTTTGAAGGTCGTCGCCGCATGGAGCAAGCCGAAAAGGGCATCGCGGCTCTGCGCGAGCACGTGGACAGCCTGCTCGTGATCCCCAACGAGCGCCTCAAGCTCATCAGTGAACAACGCATCACCCTCGTGAATGCGTTCAACATGGCGGATGAAGTGTTGCGCCAGGGTGTGCAATCCATCTCCGACCTCATCACCAACCAGGCGATGGTTAACCTTGACTTTGCCGACGTGACCGCGATCATGAAGGATGCGGGCTATGCGCACATGGGCTTCGGCCGTGCGGGCGGC
The DNA here is from genome assembly GCA_045540655.1 of Acutalibacteraceae bacterium. Lineage (GTDB taxonomy): Bacteria > Bacillota > Clostridia > Oscillospirales > Acutalibacteraceae > RGIG1959. The sequence goes on along the minus strand of JAZQHP010000036.1, from coordinate 23,288 downwards.
AAGGAAAAGGCGACCGACGCGGCAGAGCGTGCGGTCACCAGCCCGTTGCTGGAAACCTCCATCAAGGGCGCGCGCGGCGTCATCATCAACGTGACCGCGTCTCCCGATGTCGACCTCGAGGATGTCGATGTGGCGGCGTCCGCGATCACCAAGGCGGCGCATCCCGATGCGAACATCATCTGGGGTATGGCTCTGGATGATACGCTGGATGACGAAATGGTGGTTACCGTTGTGGCGACCGGCTTTGACGAGCACGGCGGCCCCGGCGATGCGACTTCGATGAGCGAAATCTCCGGCTACAGCGCGATGAGCAGTGCCATGGAAGAGGACGACGACGAGGATGGCTTCGGCGAAATCATGAGCCTGTTTGGCAATAAGCACTGATTTAAGAATGCAAAAAGAGCTTTATGCAACCGCATAAAGCTCTTTTTTGTATAGAAAAGGCGCGCTGAAAGGCGCGCCTTTTCTCATGACTCTTTCGCAAAGGGAAGACTTCGTTTATCCAATCTCCATTCCGTATCAAAGGTGTACAGATCGAAGATCTTGGCGGAAGGCATTTGATAGTCCTTGAGCGGTGGGGCCGGGTAGCCCTTGAACATCTCGTATTCGTCGATGTCGGCGATTTCGGTGATGAAGGGATACTGACGGCAGTGCATGATGAGGGCTTCGCCCTTTTCCTTGTCGAGGCGCTGGAGTTCGGAAATGGAAATCAAGCGGCGTTCATGCCCGTCGTGCGTGCGGTAAGTACCGCACAGATCGCTGATTTCGTTGAGCAGGTCGAGCTCCTTGGAGGTCAGGAAGATCCAGTTATCGCAGTTGCCCTTGATCGTATCGGCATCCTCTTTGTAGCGGCCTTTGAGCTGATGCAGACTCTGCGCGACGAGGAAGTAGCGCATGTTGCGGCTGCGCGCCGCGGAGATCATGGATGCCATGTCGGGAACCTGCGGCATGTTGCAGAATTCATCCAGCACAAAGTTAACGCGGATGGGCAGTTGGCGGTCCGGTTCCTTTTGAGCCTCAGCGATCAGCAGTTCATATGCCTGCTTGATAAACATGGTGACAAGGGCGTGATAGGTGCTTTTCTCGTCGGGAACGATCAGATAGACCGCTGTTTTTTCTTTGCCGAATGCGGTGATATCGATCGTGTTGCCCGACAGCATATCGCAGAGATTTTTTTGCACAGCAAACATACGTACCATCGCGAACAGCACCGCCAGAATACTGTTGAGCGTTTCGGTGGGGCTGGAAAACACGCTCTGGTAGTTCAAGCCCACAATGGTGTCTTGCGACATCCTGATCTGCATGCGCTTAAAGAGCGGCGTGGCGGCGTTGGTGCACAGTGCGGCCAGGCTGGAGACGTTGGCCTCTTCCGGCTTCGCGACCTCCATCAGGAACAAAAGATGCGCAAGCGCCAGCGACGATGCCATTTCGGGCCAGAACACATCGTTGGTGCACTCAAACTGCGGTGTCGCAAGCGTACGCACAAAGTCGTTGAGGATCGACGTCGCTTCGTCGCGCTGATTATTATGATACATCTGATACGGCACCAACAGCGGATTCCACATATCGCCTTTGCCGATTTCACGGAAATTCAGCACGACGGTTTTGTAGCCGTTTGCTTTGGCGAGTCCCGCGGTGCGGGCGTACAGCTCCCCTTTCGGGTCACTGACCACGAAGGATTCACCCGCTTTGATAAAGAAGTTCAGAAGCGGCATGCAAAACAGGCGGGTCTTTTTCGAGCCCGTCGCGCCGAAGATCAGCGTATGCGTGTCCTTACCGTCCACATACGCATCGACGCCGTCCGACATCAGCGGAATACCGGCGGTGGGATAGCGGTCATCGGTAAGACGGATGTGGGTGGAACTGCGTTTGATTTCCTCAACGGTCGCCCAGCGGGTTTCCCGATCGGAGGATTCGTATCTGGTGGTGTAGAAATCCATGGTATTCACCCTTTCTTATGCGCCCTCAGAAGCCGAGCGTCACGGTTCGTTCGATTTTTTCAATGGTGCGGCGGATGTAGGGGCTGTCCGCTGAGAAATCCGCGAGCATCGGCGCGGTGATGAGTCTGGACACTTTGTTCGAGCAGGAATAGACCGTGTAGACGATATCGCTGCACAGGTCCGTGACCGTGCGTATGCCGCGGAAGTGGCGGTTGTTTCGGAGCACGGCAATGGATTCGCTCAGCAAAGCGGTGGCATCCCGATCGAGGGTAAATCCGTATTTTGCGAGCTGTTCGCAGGCGAAGGCGGTCAGCTCTTTATCGGTGGGCAAATGCAACGTGACCGATTCGAGACGCAGATACATACTGGCGATGCTTTCCATGGCAACGGCGTCCTCGCCTTTGGTCTCGTCAGCAACGGACAGCACGATCAGCCAGTCGTGCGTGTGAGCGGACAGCATCTGCAGGAAATCCCGGAAATAGGCATCCTTGTGGTGACCGAGCCAGTCGGTCAGATCGATGCGTACCACACCTTTATAGGTGTCGCGGAAGCCCGCCGCCATATGCATGGTTTGCAGGAAGCGAAACATGTCCCGGAATTCGCCGTCGGGATGATTGTATTCCAGCTTGAAATCGACGAATTTGGTGTTGCCGTAAAAGCTCATCAGATTCGTTTTCTCGTTGAGATACTCCGCGAGCAGTGAAAACAGCGAGTATCCCGCCACGCCGGGGTGAGTAAACACGAACAGGTCGGGCAACACAAGCGGCAGGTCAAACGTACGGCGTTGCAGGTTGTCCGACAACACTTCAAAGCGTTTGACAATTTCCAGCAGTTCGTCGGCGCCCTGCACCTGCATCAGTTGATCATAATATTGTCCCATAACGGTACACATCCTTTGCCTTGACATAGGATAATGATACTGCAAAGCGCATTATTTGTCAAGAAACGAAAAGCGGAACGGGCACTCCGAACACGAGTGCCGTTCCGCCCGTTTTAAGGTGTCCACGATGCGATACGGGCTTTCATGCCGTCTGTATCCAGTACGCCGTACGCGAAGGCTTTTCGTACGAGCTCCTGCGGGACAAATTCATCGTATTTTTCAAAAACAGGCACCTCGTCGGGGTAAAGTAAGACCATCGGGTCTTTCAGTGATGCCGCCTGTTCACGCACCACGCGGAAGAAGGTTTCTTTGTCCGCCTTCATGGTAAACTGCATGAAATACGGACGGGAGACATCGAGCCCTTTGAGCCCGAGCGCTTGAGCACAGCATCGCTTGAGCAGACGTTCCAACGCCAGAAACGCATAGGTGCCAAGCCACGGCAATAGACACCACATCTGCCCACCCAAGTGGATGAGCGGCTGGTCGGTGAGGTGAGCATTATGCGCATTGTGCCGCGCTTCGCGAAGGCGGGCAAGCGCGTTGTTCATAAGATACGGATAGGTCTGCTCTTCTTCCAGAGCGGTGCGCATCCGCTCGAGAATGCGGGTGTGAATATCCCCGGGACACAGTCCGAAAAAGGCGGGGACTTGTCCTTTGACCATCTGACAATACACAAGATGCCGTTTGTAGTCGAGTTCCTCCACGACCCACACATGCCCCGCAATCGCGATTTTTTCGCCGACGGGAGGCGGTTTGACGATGGTGCCGAGCTCGCCGCTTTCCGAGCGGACGGTGTATTCCTCATTTTCCTGAAAAACGGCGTAGAATTTGAAGGAATTGGTGATGCGTTCCCCCGCCAGACCGACGATCAGCCCGCCTTCCTCCGTGCGGGCGATGTGCTCGGTGGCGATGAGATGGCGCAGGAGGATACGGTAATCGTCGGGGGTGACGTGAGCAAACGGGGACAGGGTGAGCACGCGGGACGCAAGGGCGGCGGGGGTCATCTCACCGCAGGAGGCGAGAGTGCTCATCGTCTGATGATACAGCAGGCTGTACGGCAGACGATGCGGCGCGGGCGGCTCTACCCAGTGCTCCTCGCGGTACAGCTGGACCAGTGCGATGCCCTGCAACAGCTTCCACGGAACGGTAGCGGGGAGCATGGCGCGGGCTTCTGCCGCGTCCTCGCGCATGACAAACCACATTTCGGGCGGCTGATCGCGTCGCCCCGTGCGTCCCATCCGTTGCAGAAAGGAGGACACGGTGGCGGGAGCATCGATCTGGAATGCGCGTTCCAGTCGCCCGATGTCGATGCCGAGCTCCAGCGTGGCAGTGGTAACGGTGGTGAGGGTCTGCTCCTCATCGCGCATGCGGTCCTCGGCGGTTTCGCGGAAGGAGGCGGACAGGTTGCCGTGATGAATCAGAAAGCGATCCTGCTCGTTTTGTTCTTCGCAGTAACGACGAAGAGTGGTAGTGACCGCTTCACATTCTTCGCGGGAATTGACAAATACGAGGCACTTTTTGCGGCGGGTATGTTCGAAAATGTAGCCGATGCCGGGATCTGCCTGCGGCGGCGCTTCGTCGGTCGGTGCATCGAGAAGCACAGCGGCATCGGCGGCGGGGGCGGCGTCACCCGCCTGTGCGCCCTGCACAAAGAAATGCTCCATCGACAGTCGCCAACGGGTTTTGGGGGCGTCATACCGGGGAATGGCGGTGGCACATCCGGTGGAGCCTGCCAGAAACCGCCCTGCCGCCTGCGGATCGCCGATGGTCGCGGACAACCCGATGCGGCGTGGCTCCACGCCCGCCATGCGGCACAGGCGTTCAATCAGGCACATGGTCTGTCCGCCGCGGTCGCCGCGCATCAGGGAATGGATTTCGTCGATGACGATAAAACGCAGATCGCCGAACAGCGAAGCGACGGCGCTGTGCTTGTGCATGAGCAGGGCTTCCAGCGACTCGGGGGTGATCTGCAGAATACCCGAAGGGTGCTTGAGCAGTTTTTGTTTATGAGAGGCGGAAACATCACCATGCCAATGCCACACGGGAATGTGCGCGTCGTCGCACAGATCCTGCAGACGCAGGAACTGATCGTTGATCAGCGCCTTGAGCGGTCCGATATAGATGGCACCGACCGAGGCGGGCGGATCTTCGGCGAACAAGGTCAAAATGGGGAAAAAGGCGGCTTCTGTTTTGCCCGAGGCGGTGGATGCCGTCAGAAGCAGGTGGTCGCGGCTGTTGAAAATGACGTCCGCCGCCGCCACCTGAATGGCGCGCAGTTGATCCCATCCGTGACGGTAGATGAACTCCTGCACGAAGGGAGCGTATCGTTCAAACGTGTTCATGCGACACCTCACACATCAAATTCCGCAAAGGCGGCGTCGATCGACTCCTCCTCTTTGGCGGTTGCAAAGGAAAAGGTGTCCGAGCCCATCAGCGTTTCCACGGGAACGGTCGGGTGCTGATAGGCGATGTTCAGCAGTTCGATCGCATCGCGGATGATCTCACGCGGGGTGAGATGACTGTCGGCTCCGATGCGGCTGTATTCGATCTGCATGAAGGTCATCAGATCCTCCTCGGTCAGGCGCGGCTCGTAGTCATAGAGATCGGCGTGCAGGTCACGCAGTTTCTCCGTCAGCACAAACAATTCCTCGTTGGTCAGCGGCGCCAGCCGAATGACGGGCGCGAGCAGATCGCTTGTCCCGCCGTTGGCAAAGCGTCCCTGCGTCAGGCGCGAGCGAAGCGCTTCATAGCTGTAGATGCCGCGGCGAGGATCTTCCAGACAGGTTGGCGTGGCGCACAGGATAAAGCCGAGGTAGGATGCCTTGCCCTGGAGGGTGTCGTTGTACATGGTGAGCAGTTTTTCGTAGTTGTATTGACGGCTGATGGCGTTGGGGATCTTGTAGAGGTTGACAAGCTCGTCCACCAGGATCAGCAGACCCGCATACCCTGCGTACTTGAGAAACACGGCGAACAGCTTGATATAGTCATACCAGTCCTCGTCGGTGATAAGGATATTGATCTGCAATTCGGCGCGGACGTCCGCTTTGACGGTATATTCCCCGCGAAACCAGCGGATCACTTTGGCGCGGGTGTCATCGTCGCCGTCCAGAAAGGCGCGGTAATAGCGGATAAGCAGGTTGGCAAAATCAAACCCGTGCACCATGTCGCGCAACGCGCCGATGACTTCGTAAATGCGGGCTTCCACGGCTTTGCCGAATGCGGGATCGTCGATGTTCAGCCCGCTCGTTGCCGCCACCTCGCTCTGGATGCCGCTGATCCAGCGATCCAGAATCAACGGCAATGCGCCGCCGTCGGGGCGGGTTTTGGTGGACAGGTTGCGGATGAGTTCCTTATAGGTCGCCAGTCCCTGCCCTTTGGTACCCTGGAAGCGGCGTTCGGGCGACAAATCGGCATCGGCGACAACGAACTGCTTGTCCATGGCGTAGTTGCGCACGGTCTGAAGCAAAAAGCTCTTGCCGCTGCCGTAGCGTCCGACGATAAAGCGGAAGGACGCGCCGCCGTCGGCGATGATCGCCGTATCGTGCAACAGCGCTTCGATTTCGCGGTCGCGTCCGACGGCAATGTACGGCAGTCCGATGCGGGGCACAACGCCGCCTTTCAGAGAGTTGATGACAGCGCTTGCAATGCGTTTGGGGGCTTTCATGAGCAGATCCTTCCTTTCAAATCTTCCAGATAATCGGCAACAATCGTCGGGACATCACCGTCCCATTCGATCACGGTGTCGCCGAAGTCGTCGAAAAAGCGGTCGTTGATCGCCTCGATCTCCACCGAGAGAAGCAGGCGATTCGCTTTGGCGTAGGCGACGGCATCGCCGCCGTCGAGCAGCCGTCGTAAAAGGGCGTTTTGTGCGGGAGAAAGCGCCTCATCGCCCGATGTCGAGGGTGCGGACGGCGCAGGCTCGGACGCGGGCGTCGGCGGGGGATCGGCGGCGCGTTCTTCCTCGGTCAACAGGCGGTCGCGGGTGACGGCGGCGCGGTCTCGGATCGTGGTAAAAGAATTGCGGTTTAACCGCAGGACGGCGCGTTCGCGCGCCGCCTCTCTTTTGCGGAACTGTGCGATGCCATCCAGAGCGAGCTTTTGCAGATACTGCGGACAACGGGCGTTGTTCATTGCCTGTTCGTCATCGTACAGTGCCGCTTCAATGAAGCGAAGCAGGCGGGTGATGTCCTTCGACGTACTGTTGCCGCAGGCAGTCACCATGCTCCACAGACCGTCCCGACAGACATAGCGGCAAAACGGCGTCGCTTCAATTTCTACGTCGGGACAGGGTAGATCTTCGGGCGGTTGCCACACCGCTGTGATGAACAACGGATGATATGTGGTGGTGCCGCTTCCGAACAGCTTGACTGTCAGGGGCGTTTTGCATCGGCGGCGGATGTGCTCGCACAGGCCGCTCCAAGCCCGCGCCGCGGCAAAGGCGGCGGCAGGTTTGATGCTCTCGTGGTGTGGACGAGGACGAAACAAACTGACGGTGCACAGGGCGGCGTAGATTGCCTCGTCGTCGTAATCTTCGGCGGCGGTGAGCACCGTCAAAGCGGGATCGCAGGGACGACGGGATGACGTTGTCAGAAACGGGCGATCCAGTCGATATGCCAGCCGCAGATCGTCGAGCCACGTAGTCAGATAGCCCTCGATGACCGGGTAGGCTTCGCGATATTGTTCGAGAAAGATAAGCAGGGTGTCGTAGGCGGCTTTGGCATCGGGCACGCCGACCAAGGCGAGTGTTTCCTGAATATAGAGAAAGGCATAGGGGAGCGGCATCGGCTCAAATGCGCCGCGGCGCACTTTTGTTCGCCAGGAAAAATACCCGCGGAGCTGGCGGTCGGTGAGGCGACGATAGGTGTTGGGGTACATGGTGAAGGGGTCGGTATAGGGGCAGTTATCCTCGTGTGCTTCCATAAAGCGTGCCTGCCGCACGAACAGTGCCGCTTCGTTCAGATGGGGCTCGCGGGCGGCGATCTGCTTCATATCGCGGTAGATTTCAGGAAGATAACTGCCCATTTGTGCGGCGGTGAACAGAATCGGCTCGGCGCGGTAAACCGTCGTGCTATGTGTGGTTTTTTCTTGTAAACGGTGCATAATATCGGCAATGAGCGCCTCGCGTTTGTCCACCGTCGCCCCTCCTTTCACGTGTATATGGTATAAATTTATCATACAATAAAGAACGTTTGTTTGTCAATAGGCGCGCGGGGAAAAGCAGCAGAGTTTTTGAAGGATCCCTGCCCGTGCGGGTATAAAGTACGGCGGATTTGTGCATGGAGTAATCCATCTGCATCAAAAAAGCCCAACATCCTTTTAAGGATGTTGGGCTTTGACTTTCGAGGATTATCCCAGTACGGAGATGCCGTCGGTGACAATGTAGCCGTTGGCGACGGGATCGACCGCCGAGCCGTCCACGCGCACCTCAAAGTGGAGGTGGGGGCCGGTGGAATTGCCGGTGTTGCCGATGGCGGCGAGGACACTGCTACCGCCGAACACGGTATCGCCGACGTTGACGAACAGTTCGGAGCAGTGACCGTACAGAGTGACGATACGGCGTCCGACTGTGTCGTAGCCGTGATCCACCATGACGTAGTAACCGTAGCCCGTAGAGGGCTCACCGCCTGCGAAGATGACCACACCGTCTGCCGCCGCGACGATGGATTTACCCGAGGAATCCCCCCAGGAGGCAATATCCATGCCGTAATGCCAGCGTCCCCAGCGGGCTTTATAGCTGCTGGTGATGACCGAGCAGTCGGGCGCGGGCCAGAACATCAGATCGGCGGCAAGCATGTCGCCGGGATCGATATCATTGGTGATGGATTGGATCTGGCTTTGCAGATTGGACTGTTGATCGCGGATTTGCACGTATTGCTGTTGATAATACATAATATTATGGTTGAGCTGTTCAGCAATGACATCCGCTTCGCCGACCAGGGCGATCAACTCCTGCTTGGTGGTGTCCAGGGAGCTTTCGGCATCCTGATAGGTCTGGCGCTGAAGCTCATATTGCTGTTGCTGGAGCTTGAGCAGGTCCCGTTGCTCCTCGATCACGCTCAATTCGCTCTCCAGTCCCGACAGGGTGACACGCTCCATGTCGTTGATGCGCTTGGCCATGCGGGAGTTGATGAGGAAGGAGCGGTAGCTGTCGGAGCTGAGCAACATCTGCAAGGAAGTGAATTCGCCGCCTTTGGAGATCAGTTGCATCCGCTGACGAAGCGCCTGGAATTTACCCATGATGCGGTGGCGCAGGACCAGAATGTGCTGTTCCTGTGCCATAAGCGCTTCGTCGGTCACATGGATCTGATCGGTGATGCTGACGAGGAGCTTGGCATTGATGTCGATCTCGCGTTGCTTGAGACGGATCTGCGCTTCGATATTCTCTTTTTGCTGCAACAGACCGATCAGGCTGTCGGTGTAGGTCTTTTTGATCTCCTGCAGGTTTTTTGCCTGCGCCTGCAGTTCGTTGCGTTGCTGTTGAAGGGCTTGTACCGACAGCTTTTCTTCTTCGGTCAGCTCGTCGTCATCTGGCGCGGGAGCGCTGGATGTGACGTCGTCCTCCGACGGATCGCTTTCGGATGGATCGGTGACCGCGGTTTGCGGTTCAACAGGGGAAGCGCTGACCGGGATGATCGGCAGACAGCACAATAAGGTGCAGATCGCCAAAAAGACGATCTGCACCGAGCGGAGCCATGTATGCGGTTTTGCAATCAAAGGGGACATAGGGCCGGTCCTTTCCGCTGTTACAAGGATTCGTTGACAATGATACCCGAGGTGGATACATAGCCGTTGGCGATGGGGTCTACCGCCACGCCGCCCACGCGCACCTCAAAGTGCAGGTGAGGACCGGTGGAGTTACCCGTACTGCCGATGGCGGCGATAAGGTCGCCTGTTTTCACGCGCTGCCCGACCGAGACATAGGGCTGGCGTGCGGCGTGCCCGTAGACGGTCGTGAGGTTTTTGCCGTTCGCCATGACACCGTGGTCGATCATGACGCAGTAGCCGTAACCACCGCACCAACCGGCAAGCGACACCACGCCGTCGGCCGCCGCCACGATGTTGGTACCGTAGCAACCGCTGCCGCAGATGTCGATGCCGGAATGCTGACGGCCCCAACGCCACTTAAATGTGGAGGAGATGTAGTTGCAGGAGGGAGCGGGCCACAGCATAATACCGCTTTGGTTGTAGGTGCCCTTGTTGAGGTTCTGACCGATGGCTTGGTTGAGCTGGCGTTGAAGCTCGGCATCGTCCTTTTTGTGCTGTGCGATCTGAGCTTCGTAATCTTCTTTGCTGGAAGTGAGGCGTTCTTTGATGGCGTTGAGTTCGCTCCATTTCACGTCCATCGCGATCCTATCCGCCTCCAGCTCTTTTTGCACCTCGACATACGGCTTGAGTTCTTCTTCGTATTTGGCTTTCTCCTGCTCCAGCGCGGCTTTTGCCTCGTTGATCGCCTGCAGTTCGCTTTCCAGCTGATTCATGAGCGCCCGATTTTCCTCGGACACGCGTTCGACCGCCTTGGATTTCACCAGATAGTCGGTGTAGCTCTGCGAGTTCATGATCATCTGCAGAATCGAATTCAGGGTGCCGGTTTTGGAAATCGCACGCAGACGCTGACGCAGTTCCTCAAAACGGGTGGCGATTTCCTCCTCTTTACGGGAGATATCCTGTTGCTTGGAGGCGATCTGATGCGCTTTGTCGCTGATCTTTTGGTCGAATTGCGCGATGATCGCTTCGTTCACGTCGATCTTATCTTGCAGCACTTCAATCTGTGCTTTCAAGTTCGCAAGCACTTTGTTCTGATCATCGAGCTGTGCCTCGATTTTGGCCTTCTCGGCTTCCAGCGCGGCCTGCTTCTCCTGAATCTCTTTGCGCTTGGCTCTCAGTTCATCCACGTCTGCAGTGGCACTGACCGTTGCGGCGGGAGCCGTCCATTCGGGAAGGAAGAACGTGCCCGTCATCAATACAGCGACCAGCAGTACGCACAGGATGCGTCGCCATATCGCCGAGGGAAGGTTGCGGGAAGTCATAACCGCAACACCACCTTTCTTTTTGTTAACCTAAAATGTGAATACCGGATGTGGACAGATACCCGCCGGATACGGGATCGACGGCGGTGCCGTCGACCTGTACTTCAAAATGCAGGTGTGCGCCGAAGGAATTGCCGGTGTTGCCGACATAGCCGACGCGATCGCCCGCTTTGACGGTCAAGCCTTCGTAGGCGGTGACCTCACAGCAGTGGGCATAAACGGTCAGAATGCGCTGTCCGTTCGCATTGCGACCGTGATCGATCATAAGATACAGACCGTAACCGCCGCCCCAGTTGTCGTAGCGGTTGGCGAATACCACTGTGCCGTCAGCGGCGGCCACAATGGGCTCGCCCTCGGCATCGCCGTAGCACGCGATATCCAGTCCCTTGTGCCACCGTCCGAATTGCGGGCGGTATTTGAAGCTGCTGGTGATCACGCGGCAGGTGGGAGTGGGCCAGGTCATGGTGCCGGTGGGAGCGGACGGGGGGGTGTTGCCGCTCTCCTGGTCCTCTTTTTCCAGACGGGCGAGTATGTCATCGACGGTGGATTGCAACGAAGACTGCTTGGCATCCAGTGCTGCCTTTTGCTCTTCAAGGTACGTTTTGTCCTGCAGCATTTGCTGCTCGAGCGCGAGGGCGTCCGCGTGCAGGCTTTTGAGGGAGGCCTGCGCCGCTTCCAGATCGGCAAGCGCATCTGCCTGTTGCTTGCGCTCGGTTTCCAACTCTGCTTTGGCGGCTTCGGTTTCCGCTTTGGCGGCTTCGACGGTGCGGATGTTGGCATCCAGTGCATCCATCAGCGCCTGATCGTGTGCGGAGACACATTCAGATACCTTGCGGTTGATGAGATAATCGCGATAGGTCTGACTGCTGAGCAACAGCTGCAGGGCGGTCGCGCCCGCTCCTTTTTTGGAGATGGCGCGCAGGCGTTCGCGGAGCAGCTGATATTGTTCATCCATCTGCTCGTCGAGCGCCTGAATGGTCGCTTCGTGGGTTGCGATGATCGCTTCCTTTTCGGCGATCTGCCCGTCGAGTTTGCTCAGGATTTGTTCGTTGACGGAGATCTCCTTACCTTTGGAGACGATTTGCAGTTGCAGGTTTTTGGCTTTTTCCTTTTGCTCTTCGAGATTCTGCGTAGATTCGTCGAGCTTTTTTTGGATTTCGTCCTGCTCTTTGGCAAGCTGATCCAATTGGGCGTTCAAATCATCGAGCGTTTCTTCCGCCTGCACAGGCGCGATGCCGTCGGGGACAACACCGGTCCCGAGCAACCATACGCCGCACAGGAGCAAGCAGAGGATACGCATCCGAAAAGAACGCTTTTTCAAGCCGGACCGTGCCGCATCAGTCAACGGAGACACCGCCTTCTTTCAGGTAGCGGGAGATGGAAATGCCCGAGCCGAGCATACCGGTGAGGGTGCCGATGATCAGGAAGCCGACGAGCAGTTCCGCCCAGACCGGCATCAGATCGGACAAGCCCATGATATTCATGCTGACAAAACGGATCTGACCGATGGTCACCACGGTGCTCAGACGGGTGTACACCAGATAGAGCAGACCGAAGGACAGCAGACCCGCCGAGAAGCCGAGCACCATGCCTTCCACCATGAAGGGGAGGCGGATGAACGAGCGGGTGGCGCCGACGGATTTCATGATGCCGATTTCCAGACGACGGCTGTACACCGTCAGCTTGATCGTGTTGGAGATGATGAACAGCGACACAGCGAGGAGCATCAGGATGATGGCACCGCCGATCTTCATCACGGCGTCGCGGATGCCGACGAGCATTTCACGGATGTCCATATCGTAGGACACGTCGTCCACGTCAGCGAGGGTTTCGATCTCGGCGATGGTCTGATCCATCAGCGTCAGATCGCGGAAGGTGATTTCAAACGCGTCCAGCATGGGGTTGTTTTCCCCTTGCAGGCTCTCGAACGTCGCTTCGGGTACAATGTTCGAATAGTTTTGCAGGGTCTCTTCCTTCGTGATGGGGGTGACAGACTCAATGTTCGCCATCGAGCCGAGTGTCGCGCCAAGGGCATCCACCGTAGCGTCGTCGGTGTTTTCTTTCACCCACACAACGGCGATATTCTGGGAATCCGCCCAGTTAAACAGCTCATCCACGTTGACAAACGTGAGATACGCCGCGCCCGACAGCAACAGGCAGGAGATCAGCACGAGGACCGACGCGACCGCCATAAAGCTGTTTTGTTTGATGTTGCGAAGACCTTCGCGGATCAGATATCCAAGACTGCTCAGTTTCATTCCGCGTCACCTCCGTCTTCGTTGTTTTCCAGGATGTCCGCCAGCATGGAATCGATGGCGCTGTCCTCGGCGGCGGGGGCGGGAACCTCCTGCACGGTGTCGAGGACGTCGGCGGTCACGGCATCCGGCTCGGCGACAGGGGTACTGCCGTCTTCGGGAACGTCCGAGACCACGGTGCCGCCGTCGATGACAATGACGCGGCGGTGGAATGCCTGCACCAGGTCGTGCTCGTGAGTAACCACCAACACCGTGGTGCCGCGGCGGTTGATCTCGTTGAGCAGTTCCATGATTTCGTAGGACATTTCGGGGTCAATGTTACCCGTCGGTTCGTCCGCGATGATGAGCGAGGGGTTGTTGACGAGCGCACGCGCCAGGCTGACACGTTGTTGCTCACCGCCCGACAGCTCCTGCGGGAAGTTGCGCGCCTTTTCCTTGAGACCGACAAGACCGAGAATATACGGCACGCGCTTGCGGACCTCGCGCTTGGAAGCGCCGGTCACGCGCATGGCGAACGCCACGTTGTCGAAAACATTCATGGTCTGAATCAGGCGGAAATCCTGAAACACGATGCCCATGGTACGGCGAAGATAGGGGATTTCGCGGCGCTTGAGCTTGGACAGCTTGTAGCCGTTGACGATGACTTCGCCGGCGTTGGGGACTTCCTCGCGCATGATGAGCTTGAGGAAGGTGGATTTACCGGCGCCCGACGCACCGACGATGAACACAAACTCGCCTTTGTCGATGTTGATGTTCACGTCGCGCAACGCTTTGGTGCCGTTGTCGTACGTTTTATGTACTCCTCTGAATTCGATCAAAGAAATACACCTCCTTTAAATGTTTGACACGCAAACGACCGTTGACAAGACGATCGCTGCTTTGAAAAAAACAAGTGCGGGGCGGTGGTCAAAAAACCACCGCCTCGCAGGCTTGTGATCAATACTTGACAGGGTTCGCCTGCAGATACTTCTTGACCATCAACGCCACTTTGAACACGATGGCGTCGTCGAATTCGCGAAGGTCGAGACCGGTCAGGCGCTTGATTTTCTCCAGACGGTACACGAGCGTATTGCGGTGCACGAACAGGCGGCGCGACGTCTCGGACACGTTCAGGTTATTCTCAAAGAAGCGTTGAATGGTGAACAGGGTTTCCTGATCGAGCGAATCGATGGAGCTCTTCTTGAAGATCTCGCGCAGGAACATTTCGCACAGAGTGGTGGGCAGCTGATAGATCAGACGGGCGATGCCCAGGTTGTCATAGCTGCAGATGGTCTTTTCGGTGTCGAACACCTTGCCGACTTCCAGCGCGATCTGCGCTTCCTTAAAGGAGCGGGCAAGGTCTTTGATGCCTTCGACCACGGTACCGATGCCGACAGTCGCGGGCGTATAGAACTCGCTGCCGAGCGTGTCGACGATCGAGCGGGCCAGCTTCTCCAGATTCGAGGAGTCGATGCCCGATTTGACTTCCTTCACGAGAGCGATATCGTTCTCGTTGATGTTGATGACGAAGTCCTTGTTCTTGTCGGGGAACAGGTTTTGCACCACGTCAAACGTGGAGATATCCGTGCGGCTGGCGACGCGGATGAGAAGCACCACGCGGCTGACATCGTTGTTGAAATGCAGTTCACGCGCCTTCAGGTAAATATCGCCGGGCAGGATGTTGTCGAGAATGATGTTCTTGACAAAGTTGCCGCGGTCGTATTTTTCGTCGTAATATTGTTTGATGCTGGACAGAGAAACCGCAAGGAGCGATGCGAACTTTTCCGCTTGCTCGTCGGTGCCGCCGACAAACAGGATGTACTCGCTGTTGGGACGGGAGCCGAAGGGCTTGTAGGTGTATTCACCGCTGATGAAGGAATCCGTCGCATGGAAGGAATCGGCGGTGACGGCGTTGCTGATCTCGCCCACACGACCGAGATCGCTGCAAGCGATAATCGCATTGGTTTCATCGATCACACCGATGGTGCGGTCGATGGCATCGCGCATCTGATGAACAACTCCCTGGAATAATCGGTTCGACATGGTTTCTATCCCCTTACATTATGGATTTCGTCATAACAAATACAAATCGTAACAGTATGCACTACGGGAGAATATCGTACTCCTAATTAGCATTATACACAATTTCTCACAGAATTTCAAGGAAAAATGCTGAATTTCGGGGCGAAAAGCTTTTCATTTTCGTAACTTTCACAATTTCGAAACACTTTTTCGGTGGTTTGCGGCAAAAATAAGGCGACAGGACGCAAAAAAATCCCGACGACCGGGAGCCGTCGGGATTTTGAAACCGATTAGTTGCAGATGGTTTGCTCGGTGTCCTTGTCGAAGAGGTGGATCTTGGTGTTCTCCAGAGCGATGGACACATCCTCGTCGCCGGGACGAGCGGTGGAGGTGGGCTCCACGCGAGCGGTGAAGTTGAAGGTGTTGACATCGAGGTACAGGAAGGTTTCCGCGCCCATGAGCTCGGTGACTTCGACCTTTGCGGGAACGATGCAATCCTTGAACTCTTCGAGCAGACGGGGCTCGTCATGCACGTCTTCGGGACGGATGCCCATGATGACTTCTTTGTCAACATACGCTTCGAGAGCGCCGTTGGCGTTCTTGGACGCGGGCAGCGGAATCTGGAACTTGATTTCGCGCTTCGTCTTGGTGGCTTCGGTGCCGAATTCCACGAAGAAGTCGTCGCCCTTCTTGAGCAGCTTCGCGTCGATGAAGTTCATCTGCGGGCTGCCGATGAAGCCTGCCACGAACATGTTGCAGGGCTTGTCATACAGGTATTGCGGGGTGTTGACCTGCTGGATCAGACCGTCCTTCATAACCACGATGCGGTCGCCCATGGTCATAGCTTCGGTCTGATCGTGGGTAACGTAAATGAAGGTGGTGCCCAGCTTCTGGTGCAGCTTGGAGATCTCGGTACGCATCTGCGCACGGAGCTTCGCGTCCAGGTTGGACAGCGGTTCGTCCAGCAAGAAGACCTTCGGCTCACGCACGATTGCACGACCGAGCGCCACACGCTGACGCTGACCGCCGGAGAGAGCCTTCGGCTTACGGTCGAGCAGGTGAGCGATGTCGAGGATGCGGGCGGCTTCTTCCACGCGGCGCTTGATCTCATCCTTCGGAGTCTTGCGCAGCTTCAGGCCGAACGCCATGTTCTCAAACACGGTCATGTGGGGATACAGCGCGTAGTTCTGGAACACCATTGCGATGTCACGGTCTTTCGGCGCCACGGTGTTGACCAGGCGGACGCCGATGTACAACTCACCGTCGGAAATTTCTTCCAGACCGGCGATCATACGCAGAGTGGTGGATTTACCGCAACCCGAAGGACCGACCAGAATGATGAACTCTTTGTCCTTGATTTCCAGGTTGAAATCGGACACGGCCGTCACGCCGCCGGGATAGCGTTTGTAGATGTTTTTCAAAGACAAGCTTGCCATGAAACAAACCTCCTGCTATTCGCATCCGCGTCGCCCTCAGGACGGAAAGCGGGATGCTTTAATATCGTGCTTATACTATACCAGATTTTCCGAAGAATAACCATACTTGGAATTTACAAAGTTTTGGGGAGAAGTTTATCTAAAACAACTAAAATTTTGCGGTTATTCATAATTCCCGCCCTCGAAAACCGTCATTGCGTCCATTTCGCTCAAAATCTTGTACTCACCGGGTGCCAGAGAGGGGTCCAGCATGAGTCCGCCCATGGCGTCACGATGGAGCGCTTCCACGTGTCGTCCGCAGGCGGCGAACATCCGCTTGATCTGATGATACTTGCCTTCCCGCAGGATCACATGGGCGCGATTGTCCGCGAGCGGGCGACAAACGGCGGGCTGACAGACGTCGCCGTTTTCCAGCGTCATGCCTTCGGAAAAGGCGCGGCAGACCGCCTCGTCCGCCGCGCGGTCGAGGGTGACGGTGTAGAGCTTCGGGACGTGCTTTTTCGGCGCCAGCATCCGATGCGCGAAATCGCCGTCGTCGGTGAGCAACACCATGCCCGTGGTATCCTTGTCGAGACGCCCCGCGGGAAACAGCTCGCGATGCTGCCATTCGGCGGGCAACAGGTCCACCACCGTGCGGGCGTGCGGATCGCGGGATACACACAAAATATCCGCAGGCTTATTTAACATTATATATATATTACGCAGATAGCGGACGGCTTGTCCGTCCAGCGCTACCGCGTCGCGCGCGGGATCGATTTTGGATGCCGCATCGCGCGCAGGTTGCCCGTTCACGGTCACGCGCCCGTGCCGCACCGCCGCCGTCGCATCGCGACGGCTCAGCGCCGTGTGAGCGGACAAAAATTTATCCAGTCGTTCCATCGGTGTCGGATTCCTTTCGGGTGGTTTGATTGAGAGACGGCCCCTCCGCCTGCCGCAGAGCATCGATGAAGGAGCCGTCCGCGGCGCTGATGTCGCCGCCGATCAGGCGTCCGTCATAGGTGTACAACCGCGCCTGCGAGGGAATGCCGCTCGGATGCTCGGCAAGATCGTAGATGCGGCATTTGACCCGTTGCCCCGCAAACCCGCTCAGATCAAAGCCGACCGTGCGTTGCAGTTCGTTGTAGGCGGTCAGCGCGTCGTCAAATGCGGTTGGCAAACGGATCTCCCGCACAGAAACGGCGGGAAGCTCAGCGGTGTAGCCGAGGCCGGTCAAGTATGCCGCACAGGCTTCGTCGCTGTCGGCGCTTACAGCGGTCGAGGCGATCATGGTGCGCTCGGCGGGAAACCAGATGAGCGCGATCAGCACGGCCAGCACCAAAGCAATGAGCACGATCAGCGGCAGCATACGGCTTTTGGAAGCTTTCATGGAATAGACAAACATGGACGTCCAGCTCCGTTCATTCAGGATGGTACAGTCTATGTCTGCCGGTAACGAATTATTACAGCGCGATCATGCCGTGGGTCATGGTCAGCCCGCGGGGATATGGTTTGGGCAGAAACATCGCATAGAGATCCGCCGCGCGACATTCGAGGGCATACATGGCGCGGGCGCGCTCATCGAGTTCCGCTACCTGTGCGGCGCGGGTGACCGGCGGCAGTTTCGCGCCGTTTTCTTTGACAGCGCGCAGGATTTCGCGTCCGCGTGCGTTGGCACCGAGCACGTGAATATAGGGCGGCGGCGCGGCGGTCATGGAGGAATCGATGCCTAAAAAGGCGTTGTAGACCAGCCGTTGCAGGCGGGTGCGGGGATAGCGCTTGGTTTTGGCGGCTTCGAGCAGAGATTCGAGATCCTCAGCGGTGTCGATCGCTTTGGACAGACGGAATTCCAGCCCTTCGCTGATGGCAGGAAGGGCGCGCAGTTCGGCGGGAGCCATGGCGCGCAGGCGGGCGAGCACCGCGCGTTCACCCAGCGATTCGCGCGAGGGACACCGTCCTTGCGCGGTCGCGTCGGTCAAGGCGCGATATGCCGACGGAGACATATAATTGGACAGATTGTTCAGCCGCCCCGACCGCGCCGCTTCGCGCAGATAGGAGGCGGAGGCGGTGCCGCCGATGGGTGCCATCTGATCGTGTGCCGCACCGACGCGGGCGACGGTAAAGGCATCCATAGGGGATTCGAGACGCGATACGGCGCACAGATACTCGATGGCCAGCGTGTTGTTCGGGGTGTCGAGCAGGCAGGCACGGTTTTCACCGCCCACCTCGCACAACGCCTGTCGCCGCGCGACGGCGTAGGATTCGCCGCTCGTCATCAGCCCGCGCATGCGGGTGTTGACCTGCGGACGACACAGGACGGCGGCGGCTTTTTTCAGGCGGTCGATATCGCCGCATTCACTGCCGAAGCTGATCATGTCGACGCATCCGAGGGCGTCGAGCAGATACACACCGCCTTCGGCAAAGCTCTGGGCGGAGGACAGCGCAAACGGAGTCGGCAACTGAATGACCAGATCGACCCCGTTCTGAAGCGCGGCCGCGGCGCGGGTATAGGGATCGGTCAGCGCGGGCTCGCCGCGCTGGGTGAAGCACCCGCTCATGACGGCGACAATGTGGGTCGCGTCGCCGCCGTGCTCGTCGCGGGTGCGTTCGATCAGATGCGCGTGGCCGTAGTGAAACGGGTTGTATTCGGCGATAATTCCGGCGATTTTCAAGGAATGTCCGCTCCTTTCGGCGAAAAATGGTAAAATCACTTGAAAAAACCAAAAGTATGTACTATAATAATGCGTTGGAAGATATATATATAACATATAAGGTATAATTGCAGTATAGCGCATCCGCGCGGAAAAAGCAAGAATACCGCGAAAGAAAGGACGATGGATTATGAAAATTTTGGTCATCAACGCCGGCAGCTCCTCGCTGAAGTATCAGCTCATCGATATGGACGGCGAGAAGTGCATCGCGAAAGGCAACTGCGAGCGCATCGGTCTGGAGGGCGGTCTGTTCTCTTATGAAACCGAAAACGGCTATGAAATCGATAAAGAAACCTGCGATATGCCCAACCACACCGTGGCGTTTGCCCGCGTGAAGGCGGCGCTCACCGAGGGTGAGGGCAAGGTGCTCGAATCTCTGTCCGAAGTGACAGCGATCGGTCACCGTATCGTGCAGGGCGGCTCCATCTTCAGCAAATCCGTGCTGGTGACCCCCGAAGTCATCGAGCAGATCGACGCGCTGTCGCCGCTCGCCCCGCTTCACAATCCCGCGCACGTGCAGGGCATCCGCGCGGCGGTGGAGGCGTTCGGTGAGGACGTGCCGCAGGTCGTCGTGTTCGACACCTCGTTCCATTCCACCATGCCTGCTCAGGCGTATATGTTCGGTGTTCCCTATGAATACTATGAGAAGTATGCGGTGCGCCGTTACGGTTTCCACGGCACTTCGCACCGCTATGTGACGGCGCGTTGCTGTGAACTGCTCGGCAAGACCGAAGGTACGCGTATCATCACCTGCCACATCGGCAACGGCTCGTCGCTCGCCGCGGTGAAGGACGGCAAGGTCATCGACACCACGATGGGTCTGACTCCGCTCGACGGCTTCCTGATGGGCTCGCGTTGCGGCGCGATCGACCCCTCGGTCGTCACCTTCATCATGGAGAAGGAAGGCTTCACTCCTGCTGAGATGGACGCGGTGATGAACAAGAAATCGGGCATCCTCGGCATCTCCGGTGTGTCGAGCGATGACCGCGACCTCGCCAAGGCGATGGAAGAGGGCAACGAGCGTGCGCAACTCGCATGGGATATGCGCCGTTACCAGATCTCCAAGCTCGTCGGCGGTTACGTCGCGGCGCTGGGCGGTCTGGATGCGATCGTGTTCACCGCGGGCGTCGGCGAAAACCAGATCGCCCTGCGTAAGGAGATCATGGAATCCCTTGCTTACCTCGGTCTGACCATCAACGAGGAAGCGAACAACACCCGCCGCACGGAGATCGAAATCAGCGGCGCGGATTCCGCCGTCAAGGCGTATGTCATCCCGACAAACGAAGAATTGGTTATCGCGCGCGATACCAAAGCGATCGTCGAATCCCTGTAATGTACAGAGGCGGCGTGCCTCACGGCACGCCGCTTTTTTCAAACAACGAACGGGAGGGCTCCGCATGAAGAAAGTGATCATCGTTGTCGGCGCGGTGCTGGCGGTCGTTTTGATGATCTTTTCGGTCCCGCTTACCAATAATCTGTGCGCCAATGTGCAACTGTGGCGTATGGAACTCACGGACATGCCCCCGGGGGCGGTGTGCGAAGACAGCCTTTGCGCGATCGGGCGGTTTGTCGGTACCGGCAACGGCACACAATATTTTACAGCGATGCTGATCCGCAGTGAACAGAATGTATATGAGCTCCGAGACTGGTATGAGCCGTACGGCTATGCGGTGAAGACGCAATTGGTGCAACAAGTGGGTGTTCTGGAACGGAGTCCGGTGTTGCGATTTGAGCACGAGCTGGATGAAGACAGCCGGTATTACATTGTCTATCAATTGAAAGACGGAGTTCCGCCGTTTGCGTGGCTGGATCTTCGCGGATGTTAATGACTGATTTTGAACAAAAGGAGAGAGTGCTGTGCAGACCAGACATCTGATCGATCTGTGTGACCTGTCCACCGAAGAATGGGAAGAGCTTACCGCCCTTGCCTGCGATATTCGCGAGAACATGAGCGCCTATGCGCATGTGTGTGAGGGTAAGATTATGGCGACGCTGTTTTATGAGCCGTCCACCCGCACGCAGATGTCGTTCCAGACGGCGATGTTGCGTCTCGGCGGTCAGCTGATCGGCTTTGACGACCCCAACAACTCGTCGGTCGCCAAGGGCGAATCGCTCAAGGATACCGTGCGCGTCATCAGCGGCTATGCCGATCTGATCACTATGCGCCATCCGATGGCGGGCGCGGCGAAGGTGGCATCGATGTATTCGCGCGTGCCCGTGATCAATGCGGGCGACGGCGGGCATCTGCATCCGACGCAGACGCTGACCGATCTTGTGACCCTGCGCAACGAAAAGGGGCGGTTTGATCACCTGTGCATCGGTTTGTGCGGCGACCTGAAAAACGGACGCACCGTGCACTCGCTGATCAAGACCATGAGCCGTTTTGAGGGGAACACCTTCCTGTTGGTATCCACGCCGACGCTTCGCGTGCCGCTGTATGTGCGCGAACTGCTGAAGAGAAGCGGCTGTGCGTTTGAAGAGGTGGACAACCTTGCCGACGTGATCGGGCGCATGGACGTGCTGTACATGACCCGTATCCAACGCGAGCGGTTTGCGTCGATTGAAGAATACCACGAGCAAAGCGGTATCTATGTGCTGGATACCGAGAAAATGGCGCTTGCCAAAGAGGACCTGGTCGTGATGCATCCCCTGCCGCGTGTGGATGAAATCACCGTGGAGGTGGACGACGATCCCCGCGCCAAGTATTACGAGCAGACGGAATACGGTCTGTATGCGCGCATGGCGCTCATCATGACGATGCTCAAGGACAGTCAGAAGGAACTGTGCGAACTGCCTGTCGGGTCGCTTCATCTGTGCGGCAATCCGAACTGCATCACCAACCGCGAAGCGTATGTGCCGCGGAGCTTCCGAAGGGAGAGCGATATGCTTGTGTGCGACTACTGCGACGAACACACGCTCCTGCCCTGATACGCTGATTCTGTTCGGTGCACCGCATCGCGACGGCGTGTGCGGGCGATTGCTGGAGATGGTTTGCGAGCGGTTGGAAACGCCGCCGACGGTGGTGGAGTGCTACGCGAGAAGCGTGAGCCCGTGCGACGATTGCCGCGGTTGTCATCATCAGGTCGGCTGCGTCAAGCGCGATATGGACGACGTGTACGAAGCGTTGGAACAAGCCGAACGGCTGATATTCATTGCCCCGGTCTATAACCGCTCATTCCCCGCGCCGATGAAGGCGATGATCGATCGCCTGCAATGCTACTGGGCAAAGCGGTTTGTGCATGGGATGCGTCCCCCGATTGCCATACCGAAAACGGCGTTGTTGCTCACAGCGGCGGGGAGCGACCGCGGTGACGGTGAACAGCTGTTGTTTCAGCTGGAGCCCGCGCTGACGGTACTCCATGTGACCGATGTGAAAGCGGTGCACGTCGACAATACCGATTGTACGGTGGACTGGGCAGCCAACAAGCAAGAGCTGCAGGCGGCATGGATATAAAAAGGAACGCACCTATATCATCGAGCGGATGATATAGGTGCTTTTTGGTTGGCAGCCTTTAGGTGAAAAATAGCCCCCGATTCTACCGGGGGAGCAAGAAAAGAAGCAGAGCAAACATTTGACAAATAAAGAGGATCCTTGCCCGAGATCCCGCCTGCGGCGGTTTTGTGCACATTTGATGTGTGTACAAAACTTCGACTTCACCATGGCGTCATACTGAGCAAAGGACGCTTTGCACCCGAAGTCGAGTGTATCTCGCCATGGTTACGCTCAGGATGACGCGGGCAAGAAAAAGTGCTACCCGTTTTACGGGTGGTTATGATTGTTATAAGATACAATCTTGTATAAGATCATTCCAAACGAGTATTTACAAGCGATACGCAGGACTCGCCGCCAACGTCTATTTCGGTGGAAACTTGCAATGTCAGCGTTTGCGCTTGCGACACATCAAAGGCGATGTGGTACACGTGCGATTGGTTTTGCAGGTTCGGTTCAAAATGTACCAAGCGGTCGTCGGCGTAAAAGGAGAGGGCGGTTGATTCGTACGTTGCCTGATTATCAAAGAAGGTAATATCGCAGGAGAAGGTGGTATACTCCTTGTTCAGCAC
>JAZQHP010000035.1:0-10725 GCA_045540655.1 Acutalibacteraceae bacterium | reverse complement strand
CAACAGGACAGAATTTTTCCGCGCAAAGGCAGAACATTCTTTTCCATGCCATCCCTCGGTAGGTGATCCGCAGATCGTTACGTACAGCCGTACACCTACTGTCTGTGGAAAACAGCAATATGGATTATATCACAGTCTTCTTCAATTTGCAAGCATTATTTTACGGAATCCGTAAAATAATGGATTAGCCAACCTTGTTGGGGTTGATTTTCACGCCAGGGCCCATCGTGGAAGCGACGGTGCAGGAGCGGATGTATTGACCTTTCGCAGCGGCGGGTTTCGCACGAACGATCGCGCCGAGCAGAGCCTCAAAGTTCTCTTGCAACTTCTCCACACCAAAGGACACTTTGCCGATCGGGCAGTGAATGATGTTGGTCTTGTCGAGACGATACTCGATCTTACCGGCTTTCGCTTCCGTAACAGCCTTCGCCACGTCGGGGGTAACCGTACCGGCCTTGGGGTTCGGCATCAGACCACGGGGGCCGAGGACCTTACCCAAACGACCGACAACACCCATCATGTCGGGGCTCGCGATCACGACGTCGAAATCCATCCAACCGCCGTTGATCTTCGCGATCAGCTCGTCGTCGCCGACATACTCCGCACCGGCTTCGGTCGCGGCAGTCGCCTTGTCGCCCTTCGCGAACACCAGCACGCGCACTTGCTTGCCGGTACCGTGGGGCAGAACGATGGCACCACGCACCTGCTGATCCGCGTGACGACCGTCAACGCCCAGCTTCACGTGCACTTCCACCGTCTCGTCAAACTTGGCCTTACCGGTCTTCACCGCAAGGTCAAGCGCTTCGGAAACCTCATAGAGGTTCTGAGAGTCGATCAGCTTAGCGCTGTCGACATATTTCTTACCGTGTTTCATAGTGTGTTCCTCCCTGTTGAGTCCGCATCATCCGCTCTGTAAGGCGGGTGCGGCTGAGTGGTAAATCGGAATGTTGAGGGGTTCCTCCCACCCGAAAAATCAGTCGACGACTTCGATGCCCATGGAGCGCGCGGTACCCGCGATCATGCTCATGGCGGCCTCGATGCTGGCAGCGTTGAGATCCTTCATCTTCGTCTCAGCGATTTTCTTCACTTGCTCGGTCGTGATCTTCGCGACCTTGGTCTTGTTCGGAACACCCGACGCCTTGTCAATGCCGCAAGCCTTCTTGATGAGGACTGCCGCAGGGGGAGTCTTGGTGATGAACGTGAACGAACGATCCGCATAAACGGTGATGACGACAGGAATGATCAATCCCACGTCGTTCTTCGTACGCTCGTTGAATTCCTTGGTAAACGCCATGATGTTGACGCCATGCTGACCGAGAGCCGGACCAACAGGGGGCGCCGGGGTGGCTTTGCCAGCCGGAATTTGCAGTTTGATGTAACCGGTGATTTTCTGAGCCATTTTTAATTGCACCTCCAAAGTTCGTGGTGGATGGCGGAACGGCTAAACGATGCTTTCCTTTTGGGAAGCCGACCGTTCCTCCCACAGCCGGAAAAGTGTCCGGCGCACAGGTAATATGCGAACCGTCGCATACAACTTCTGATGTTTCGGCAAGCCGCTGTTAATCGTCCAGCCGCTCGACCTGATCCGCCTCCAGTTCCACAGCGGTCTCGCGACCGAACATGGAAATGGTGACTTTGATCTTGTTTTTGTCCAGTTCGATTTCGTCCACGCGACCGGTGAAGTTTTCCAGCGGTCCGTCGATGATCTGAACCATGTCGCCCACCGCATAGTCGATGACGATCTCGTGCTTTTCCACGCCGAGCGCCGCCACTTCCTCTTCGGTCAGCGGAACCGGTTTGCCGTTCGGTCCGACAAAGCCGGTGCAGCCGCGGGTGTTGCGCACGATGAACCAGGTTTCATCCGTCATGACCATCTTGACCAAAACGTAACCCGGGAACAGCTTGCGTTCCACTTCGCGTTTTTTGTTGTCCTTCACCTCGGTGACCGTTTCCGTCGGAATGCGGATTTCCTGAATGAGATCCTGCATCGAACGGTTTTCCACGATCTTCTCAAGGTTGGTGGCAACTTTGTTTTCGTAGCCGGAATAGGTATGCACTACATACCATCTTGCTTCGTCCATGTTCTTGACCCTCCTTACTGATTATAAAAAAGGATCATTACTTAAGGGACAATGCCAGGGTGATGAGCTTCGACAATCCCGCGTCCACCAAGACGATCAGCAGACCAAGGATCAGGCAAAGAGCCAACGTCACCAGTGTGTTGCGCACGACGCTCGGAAACGTCGGCCACACGATCTTCGTCAACTCCGCTTTCGTATCACGGAAAAACTTGCCGATCTTACGGAAAATGCCGGGCTTCTTGCTCTTGTCGGATTTCGCCGCTTTGGCGTCTTCCTTCTTGCTCACGATTTTTTCGTCAGCCATTGAGACCCTTCCTTTCTGTTTCCTTGTCGAATGATCGGCGTCTTACTTCGTCTCTCTGTGAACAGTGTGCTTCTTGCAGAAGCGGCAATACTTGTTCATTTCCAGACGATCCGGATCGTTCTTCTTGTTCTTCATCGTGTTGTAGTTGCGCTGCTTGCACTCCATGCAAGCCAAAGTGATTTTCACTCGCATAACGGCACCTCCATGTTTCGGATATTGATAAGCCTCCCTCATCGGGGACCTCACGCAAAAATGCGCGCAAAAAAATAAACCCCTTTTGAGGTATAGCAAGTATATCATATTCCTTGCAAACGGTCAAGCCTTTTTTTGAAAAATTTTAATTATTTATTCTTTATAGAGAATCCGACGCTTTTTTCAGCGGTTTTACCCGTGGTTTCAGTAAAAAAAAAAGCACTCCCGCACAGGCAGGAGTGCTTTGGCGCCTGGTTATCAATTTACGAGCCGGAGGCGATGCGGAACACAGCAAACGCATCCATCATATCGATCACGCCATCGCCGTTCATATCGCCCGCGGCGAGGAGCGCTTCCGAAGCATTGCCGCTCGACGCCGCGTTAAATACCTGGAACGCATCCATCATATCCACCGCACCGTCGCCGTTGACGTCACCGGGCATCGTTGCTTTCTCTACCGTCACGACGCCGTTGACAATGGACAGATCCAGATCGCTGTCGATCGGATAGCCGAACTCGTCCAATTCGCCCGTGCCGTCGTTGGCGTGCATGGGATCGGCGGCAAACATCACCGCGATGTCACCGGGTTCATCCGTCAGAATGCGAAACGCCACGCGGAACATTTCCGCGCCCGCGGTCAGTCCCGTATGACCGCTGCTTGCCGCCGCGAAATAGAACTCACCGGCTTCTCTTACATTGCCGCCGCACATCCAGCTCGAGGGGAACAACGAGGTGTTCATTCGATAGCAAAGCGTATCGCCCTCGTCTCCGTCGGGATCGGCATAATACGTATCATCCGGTTCCAGTTTTTCGGGATCGAACGTCAGCGTCATGTCGGCGTTCACGAGGTAGCTGTTTTCAGTGATGGTGACAACGATTTCCACCACGTCCCCCTTCTGACCGACCGCCGAACTCACCGTAACGGTGGCTTGCGGCTCGGCGGACACGGTGGCAACACCAACCGACAGCATCGCCATCAGCATCATCACAGAAAAGAAAACGCTGCAAACACGTTTTTTCATCAGAATTCCTCCAAACCATTCATAATTACTATTATTATACCATTTTGCATGTATGGATGCAAGAGGTCCGTCGAGAATTTTATATTTTTTAAAATTCCTCTTTACTTTCGCAATGTAGTGTGGTAAAATTTTAGAGTGTGAATATAATAACCGCTTACACCAAGGAGGATCGTATAATGAATTCTAAAATCAAAGATGCCAATGCGGACTTTTTGTTCCAGGCGATTCTGCAACTGCAATCACTCGAGGAATGCTATCAGTTTTTCGAGGATCTGTGCACCGTTTCGGAGATCAAAGCGCTGTCTCAGCGTATCGTCGTGGCGAAAATGCTCAGCGAGAAACGCGTGTACAGCGACATTGTCGCCACCACCGGTGCATCCACCGCGACCATCAGCCGTGTCAACCGCTCGCTGATCTACGGTTGCGATGCGTACGACATGGTATTCAGCCGCATGGACGAAAATAACGTGCCCCTGCCCTACGACGAGGCAAACGGATGAACACCTATCACACGCTCTCGGCGTACTATGACCGCCTGATGACCACCGATTACGACGAACGCGCCGCCTATCTGCTGAATCTGTTCGCCGCACACGGATCTTCGCCGCGCTCGTTGCTGGATCTGGCATGCGGCAGCGGCAGTCTGACCGCGTGCCTGGCATCGGCAGGCATCGATATGATCGGCGTGGATGCATCGGAAGAGATGCTGATGATCGCCGCCGAAAAAGTCCCCGATGCGATGTGGCTTTGCCAGGATATGCGTCAGCTCGACCTCTACGATGTGGTGGACGGCGCTGTCTGCACACTGGACAGCCTCAATCACCTTCTCAAAACCGCCGATCTTGCGGCGGTTTTTGATCGGTTGCGGTTGTTCATCGCTCCCGGCGGGTTGCTGATCTTCGACGTGAACACCCCGCACAAGCACCGCCATACGCTGGGTGACAACACCTTCGTGTTTGAAGAAGACAGGCTGATGTGCGTTTGGCAAAACTTCCGCGGCTCCCAAAGCGGTGTGGTGCACATGGCACTGGACTTTTTTGAAGAAACCGAAGACGGTCTCTATGAGCGGGTGTCGGACACGGTGACCGAACGGGCATACAGCCTGTCCACCTGGAAACGCCTGCTGGCGGATGCACAATTTGAACTGTTAAAGGTATACGGAGATCTGACCATGGATGACCCGCCCGCCGATTGCGACCGATGGGTGATCGTAGCGAGAAACACCCGTCCCGATCGGGACTTTCATGCATAATTTTGTTTTTAGGAGCGTAATCTCATTATGGGTAAACTGATTCGTTGCTTAACCACCGACGCCACCGTCATGGCCATGGTGCTGGATTCCACCGATATGGTTGCACGCGCAGAAGCGATTCATCAGACCTCCGCGGTCGTTACAGCGGCTCTGGGACGCACGCTGACCGCCGCGTCGATGATGGGCGTCATGCTCAAAGGACGCGATGACACCGTCACCCTGAAGATCAACGGCGGCGGTCCCGCGGGCGTGGTGACGGCGGTGTCGGACAGCGAAGGCTATGTGCGCGGCTATGCCGAGCACCCGATCGTGGAAATCCCACTGAAACCAAACGGCAAACTGGACGTCAGCGGCGCGCTCGGCACCGACGGCTTCCTGTATGTCCTGCGCGATACCGGCGGATCGGAGCCGTATGTCGGCTGTGTGCCGCTGGTCAGCGGCGAAATTGCCGAGGATATCACTGCCTATTACGCCCAGAGCGAGCAGACGCCGACTGTCTGCGCATTGGGTGTACTGGTCAATCCCGACCTGACAGTATGCACGGCGGGCGGTCTGTTGTTACAGTTGCTCCCCTTCTGCCCCGAGTCGGTGATCGACCGCATCGAAAAGAACATTGCCGCCCTGCCGCCGATGACCGCCATGCTCGCCGATGGTCTGACGCCTGAGGAGATTGTTGCCAAGGCGCTGGACGGATTTGAATTTGACGTGCTGGATGAATATGAGCCGACCTATCGTTGCTATTGCTCGCGGGAACGCGTGGAGCGCGCGCTGATGACTCTGTCCCCTGAGGAACGCGCCACCCTACCGAATGAGGACGGACTGGTGGAGACCACCTGCCAGTTCTGCGACGCGGTCTATACCTTCACCGCCGAGGATATCGCAACATTATCTGAAAAAAATTAAAAAAAAGTAAAATTGGGTGTTGACTTTTTGAAAAGGATATAGTATTATAGATTGCGTCGCAAGAAACGCGATTCCTTTTGGGAGCATAGCTCAGCTGGGAGAGCACCTGCCTTACAAGCAGGGGGTCACAGGTTCGAGCCCTGTTGTTCCCACCACCCACTTTTATGTGGCCCGGTAGTTCAGCTGGTTAGAACGCTAGCCTGTCACGCTAGAGGTCGACGGTTCGAGCCCGTTCCGGGTCGCCATATTTGCCTCTGTAGCTCAGTTGGTAGAGCAGGGGACTGAAAATCCCCGTGTCATTGGTTCGATTCCGATCGGAGGCACCATTTTTGCGGCTTTAGCTCATCTGGTAGAGCGCCACCTTGCCAAGGTGGAGGTAGCGAGTTCGAGCCTCGTAAGCCGCTCCACAAACAAAAAGGCGTCAATCACGACGCCTTTTTTACACGGTGCCATGGCCAAGTGGTAAGGCGTGGGTCTGCAAAACCCTGATTCCCCGGTTCAAATCCGGGTGGCACCTCCAAAAATCGACATTCTTCGCGAGAAGGATGTCGATTTTTACTTCTTCACTTTTCACTATTCACGCTTCACTAAATTTCGGGGTCGCTTTTTGGAAAGTAATCAGTTATAATGAGTAGTAATAAATAGGGTGATGATATGGTATTGAGCATGAAGCTTAAAAGTAAAACAATGATTTTGGTAGAGGTAAGAATGTGACAGAAAGAAACTTGAATACTGGCTTGCAACATAGAGAAAAGAATTACATAAGAAGGTATGTAATTACTACGTACCTTATATTTTGGGGTGCAATAATGCTTGTCGGTGTTTTGTTCCTATTGAGTGGACAAAACAAAAGCGTTATGAACTGGGGTACTATTGGAGCTTCATGGGTTCCGACAATCGTACTTATGTGTTCTTTCCATAAGTTGTTTCCGGAAGAAAAGCGCTCTGATTGGATCAAGAATGCATTTAAACCACGATTGAAAATTGGAATTCTTCTGTTTGTAACAGTTTGTCTTGTTGCTGCGGTTTTCGGAACATATGTAATGGCGGTGCAAAGTAATAATGAACTGTCGTTTCTTGACTTAAAGGGAATCACCATTCAATCACTGATCCCCATAATTTTCTTCGCTATTACACAAGGAGCAACCGGTGAAGAAGCGGGCTGGCGTGGATTCTTACAACAGTATTTTGAAAAAAAGTACCACGGTAAGGTTATTAAATCTGCTTTAGTGGTTGGTGTTATTTGGTCTTTTTGGCACACACCGCTTTGGTTTATTACCGGGTTACCTCCTGTACAAATGTTGATATATATCGGCACTTTCATTATAGGGAATCTTTGCCTATCGGTAATAATTGCTGTATGCTATGTATATTGCAGAAACCTGATCGTCCCCATGTGGATACACTTTCTTTCTAACGTGTTGTCAACAATAATCGAACCGTTTGTTGGAGATGTAAAAAGCGTTCTTATGGCGCGTTGTTGGCTTGCAGCTTTCTATATTGCTGTTGCTATTATTTTTGCCCTCTGGCATTCAATAAGACGATCTAAAATGACCGAAAATCAAGGCTTTTAACTGGGGTTCATTTTCGGGGAATACACCCAGAAAAAACCGGATGCAAACGCATCCGGTTTTTTATTTCTCTTCCCCATCCCCACACGGGCGGACTTGACATTTATATCTACATGATGTAAAATTTAAATAAGCAATATATTGTATGGAGGTCTTCCTATGTATGATCGCGCACAAATGAAACTGGCCGCCAAAGCACGCCTGCAGCGAGGCGGCCGCTGGCTGGCGGTGCTGGTCGCTCTGATCGCCGCAGCGCTGGGCGGTGGCGTCAGCATTCAGACGCCCTCGCTGGAATTCAATCAATCCTTCTCCCCCTCGGACACGCAATCACCGCCGTCGTTCGGCAGCGAGGCCCTATTCGACAATGTTCTTCCCTATATTTTTATAGGCTTTATCGTGTTATTTATCATTGTCAGCATCCTTGCCTTTGCCTATACAACATTTTTAGGCAACGTGGTGAAGGTCGGCACATACGGCTGGTTTATGCGGTATGCCCGCGAGGAAGAGCCACCCGTGCAGCATGTATTTCTCGGTTTCCGCATCTACGGCAAGGCTGTGGTGACCATGCTTCTCCACGACGTGTATGTCCTGCTGTGGTCATTGCTGTTTGTGATTCCCGGTATTATCAAAGGGATCGGCTATTCGCTGACACCGTATATTCTTTATGAAAATCCAAAACTGTCTCCTAAAGAAGCGCTGAATCTCAGCGCCAAAATGATGAACGGCTGGAAAATGGAAGCTTTTGAGCTGCATCTGAGCTTCATCGGCTGGCGCCTGCTGTCCGTATTGACCTTCGGCGTGCTGGATGTGTTGTATGTCAACCCGTATTTTGAAACCGCTTATGCGATGTTCTATGACACGGTGCGTTACGATGCGTTGTATGTGCGTCAGATAGTGACCCCCGAAGAATTAAACGTGGAACTGCCGGAAACAACCGTCCCTGCGGACGATACGGCATCTGCCGATGCCCCGCTCGAGGATGCCGCACTGCCTATGACCGCATCCGCCGAAGAATCGGAAGCGCCGATCGCCCCGGAAGCTCCCTTGCCCGCATTTGCCGAAGATGCACCCACAGCACTCCCCTCTGACACGGCAGACGGCCAAGAACAAACCGAAGACTGATCCCTGCTTCGCACATGCAAAAAGCTCCCGACGTTTGTCGGGAGCTTTTTTATGAATCTTAATCAATTTCCACCCAATGGATCACACCGCCGTTGGAATTGGCGAGGATCAGATCGTCGATGCTGATGCGCACCACGCTGTTCGCGGGCAGATCCATTTCGTATTGGAGCGAGCGCTCATTATGTACGTCGCAGAACGGCTTGCCGTCCACACCGAACCACCAGCGACCACCCTTTTCGATCAGAAGCGACGTATCCACGCCTTTGAACGCGCTTTCAGGGCTGTCGAAATTGTACGGTTGCATGTTCAGTCGTTTTTCCATCACATTGCCGGCTTCGTCGCGCACCATAATGGCGAGCACGCCCGTATTACGACCGAAGAACTTCAGATGACGCACGCGGTCACCCACATTGATCAGGTTGTAGTTGGCGGTGTTTTGCACCATCCAGTTGCCCGTATTCGCTTTCAGACACATGCCGTCGGTGTGCGCGTTGTCGATGACGATTTCCTTGCCGTCGGTGGTAACACACTTGAATTCGATCATATCCGTACCGACCGCGGTCGGGTTGTCGTTCGGGTTGAGCGACGTCAGCCAGTCGTTCGCATTCACGGTAAACGTTTGCATATTCAGCGGAGCAAACGGCTCTTTGACCTGTTGCCAATCAGGATCGCGTTCCACCGTGTAGGTGACAGGCAGGCGTCCCGTCTTGGTTTCATCGCTGACGATAAAGGAGATCTCCGCCTCCAGCAGACCACAGCAAGCCTCATCAATGCCCTTGTACTGCGCGGCATAATTCTTGCCGTCACGCTCGATGATATATCCCTGTTGCGGCTTCTGACGATCGCATTCCGCCGGATCGGTGTAGCACCACACCGTGCCCGTCACGTCGCCGCCTTCCACCGTAAAGCGTACCACGCCGTTAGCACATTTGCCAACCAGAATGGCCTGATCTGCTGTACAGCCGGAATACGAGCCGGTGGGAAGATCGCCCGAGGTGCCGCCGAGCACCCAGAAATATTCACCGGGTTGAATAGTCACAACTTCGGGAACATACGCGCGCGGCGCATAGCGCACGTAGTCACAACCGACATAGATCGGGTTGACGGTCTTATTGTCCTCCAGGAAATAATCCGCAGGCAGATCAAAATCCACGCCGTAGAAGTCGACCCACTCACGTTGACCGAGCCACTCACCGCGCACCTGATTGCCGATGTTTTTCACCGTCACGGTCACAGGCGTCGTGCCTTCGTTGAGCAGCTGGTAGCCGATAAAGAACGGACCGTCGGTGTGATTGGAATGTTCATAGGTGAAGAAAATCTCACCCGTCAGGTGCTCGTTGCGAAGAAGCGCCTGATTCACATCGGGTTGCGCGAGCATTTCGGGGTTATTGCTGTACACATACTGACCGCCGCCGCGCTTCTCGTAGCGAATCGTCGCCGCAGGGGTCTTGTCTTCCGTGTGGGACAAGGTTGCCGTCCATTCGGACTGCGTAAATTTAGACGGGAACGGCATGTCACGACGCTCGTCAAGCGGCGTAAACGCCGGAGCAGTCACGTGTACTTCATAAGAGCCGTTACCGAGATCGGTCTTCTGGATCATGGGGAATACCTCCTGATTCATCGGTTATAATATCAACCACAATATAGCATAAAACAACATAAAAGGCAAGGTGAATGATGCGATTGTATCCAAATTGTAACCCGATAAGCTTATCTCTTATCGGCGCCTCTCGTCCCATTCTCTGCGAAGCAGAGACCAGAACGCCAGATCCTGATAGGTCCCGTGATCCGTTTTATGCACTTCCCGCTGTACGCCTTCGCGGGAAAAACCACATTTTTTGGCAACGACACCCGATCCGATATTCTCAACAACATGATAAATGGTGAGGCGATGAAAGCCCACGCGTCCGAATAAGTAGTCCACCACCGCACGCGCCGCTTCCGTCATGATTCCGCGTCCCCAGTAATCGTACGAGAGGCAGTAGCCAAGATCCGCATATTCATTTTGTTCGTGCATGCGCACCACATCGATACAGCCAATCAAACGTCCTTGATATTCGATCGCCCATTTATAGACATTAAGCTGTTGATACCGACCACACCATTCTTCAAGAAGTGCCGTTGTTTCCGCAACGCAGGTATGCGGATTCCATGTCAGATATTGCGTAACACGGGGATCGTTTGCCCACCCTTCAAACATCGCTTTGGCATCCAAGTCGGATCGTAGCCATGTCGTTCTGTGAGCCAAGGAGGTGGGGGAACATGTTGTCTTTCTAAG
>JAZQHP010000034.1:0-27479 GCA_045540655.1 Acutalibacteraceae bacterium | reverse complement strand
CGCACTCCGGTATTAAAGACTAAGGGGGGGAGAGCGACAATGAAGAAACTGAAAGCTTTTGTGGCTGTTGTGTTGATCCTTGTGATGGTGCTCTCCGTTCCCGCTGCTGCGCAAGGCACCGGCAAGTCTTATGTTTACAATCACAACGCCATCGCTCATGAAATTCCCGATCCTTATAAAGTCGTGAATACCGTGGGCTACGATCTCGGCATGGTCACGCCGGTGGATATGGTCATCCGCAATGACAAGCTGTTCATTCTGGATACGGGCCACGAAGATCTGACCAACCTCGGCGAGGACGCCGGTGTCAAGCACACCACGCGTCTGCTGGTGCTGGACAACAAGTACGAGCTGGAGAAGGAAATCCTGTTCTACAGCCAGGAAAATGTCCCCTACACCTTCACCGAGCCCCGCGGTCTGTGGATCGATGAGGAAAACACGATCTACGTCACCGACCGTCTGGGTCGCAAACTCGCCATGTTCGACGAAAAGGGTATGCTCATCCGTGCGCTGGGCAAGCCGGCTTCGGCGATGATCGCCTACGAGGAGAATGAATATCTCCCCTCGAAGGTGCTCACCGACAGCCTCGGCATCATTTACCTGATCGCTGAAAACGATTACAACGGTATTCTGATGATGGAAAAAGACGGCAACTTCCTCGGATACTTCGGTTCCAATGAGGTCGCCGCGGGCATTTCCACCGTTCTGCAGAACATCCTGCAGGTGTTCATGACCGAAGAGCAGAAGGAGCGCACCGCGCAGTCCCTGCCGACCGGTTACAGCAACTTCTGCATCGATGAGGCAGGCGCGTTCGTGTTCGGCGTGCGCGGCACGACCAGCGACATGAACGAGCTGATCCGTAAGATCAACTGCAAAGGCAAGAACGTCCTCGATTACATGGAGACGTTCGGTGATATCGGCCTGACCGCGGTCGGCGGCGACTGGAAGAAGACCAACTTCAACGCCATCGCCGTGGACAACAAAGGCTTCATCACCGTCTTTGATACCACCTGGCAGCGTCTGTTCCAATACACCCCCGAAGGCAACCTGATGTATGTGTTCGGCGGTAAGGGCAGTCAGGAAGGCACCTTCGTTTCCGGCTCCGATCTGGAAACCTGGGGCGACCAGCTGCTGGTGCTTGACGAGGTCTACGCGACCGTCACCGTCATGGAGCCCACCACCTTCGGTGCGAACGTCCGCCTGGGCGAGACCTACTACAGCGAAGGCGACTATCAGGCGTCCATGAAGCCCTTCTCCGACGTCGTGACCGAATGCATGAACTATGAATTCGGCTATCAGGGCATCGGTAAGGCGTACTACATGCAGAAAGACTACAAGGCCGCAATGGACGCGTTCTATCTGGCGTTTGATCAGGAGGACTACTCCATGGCGTTCAAGATGTATCGCGGCGAAGTCACCAGCGCACTGACCGTGCCGTTTGTGATCGCGATCGTCGTGCTGATCGTGTTTGCGATCGTGTGGAGCATCCTCAAGGCCAAGGGCGTCATCAAGACCAAGAAATTGGTCCTGGACGAATCGGGCAAGGGTAAATACATCCTGCATACGATTCTGCACCCCATCGAAGGCTTTGAAGAGATGCGCTACAACAAGAAGTATTCGCTGTGGATCGCGAACACCGCGTATTTCTTCTGCTTCTTCACCACCGTGATCAAGTCTCTGTACAGCGGCTTCATCTACAACGGTAAGAACGCGCAGAACTACAACGTGGTCTTCACGATCGTGGCAGTGCTCGGGGGTCTGGGACTGTTCGTCCTGGTCAACTGGCTGATGTCCACCTTCCTCGAAGGTAAGGGCACGCTGAAGAATGTGTGGATCTACCTCGGTTACGCCACCATTCCTTACTCCGCCACCTGCCTGGTGTACACCCTGCTGTCCAACATGCTGACCGCGGAAGAGTCGACGTTCCTTGTGTACCTCAACATCTTCGGCATCGGCTGGGCATGCGTCATGGCGTTCTTCGCCATCCAGGGCGTGCATATGTATAGTTTCAAGAAGAACATCGCCTCCATCCTGGTGACCGTCTTCGGTATCCTCGTGGTGCTGTTCATTGTATTCTTGATGTTTAACTTGTTCGTACAGTTCTTCTCCTTCGGCGAGAGCATCTACACCGAAGTGATGTACAGAAGTGTCGTCGGATTTGAGTAAAGGAGGGGTGACACATGAAAAAGCGTTTATTAGCTCTGCTGTTTAGTGTCGTCATCCTCGCGACGTGCCTGTGCTCTGTGTACGCCGCCCCCGCCGACGATGCCGATCAGGCAGACAACACCGCCGCCCCGGCAACCAAGGTTGCCTCGAAGGCGGGCGAGGTTGCCGAGACCATCGTGTGTGAGCTCGATGATCCCGAAGCAACCGCAGAAGACATTGCGGAAAATACCTACACCTTCGTGGTCGCGGCGTCCAACGACCGCTTCGTGCTGGCGTATGACGAGCAAACCTCGTACATCGCGCTGTACGATCAGACCACCGGTCAGAAATGGTATTCCAACCCGCCCATCGGTCAGGCGGCCGACCCCTATACGGTCGGTATGGCGATCACCGATATCCGTTCCGTCCTCAAGCTGACCTACACCAAGAGCTCGCTCAAGGAAGACAAGGCGAACTCCTACTCGGGCAGTGTGATCAAGGACGGCGTCAGCTATCGCGTACAGCCTGAGGGTCTGCGCGTGGACTACAACTTCACCGAGCTGAAGCTCACCATCCCCGTGCAGTACACGCTGACCGAGGATGGCATGATTGCCGAGATCCTCTATAACGAGATGGATACGTCCAAATCGTCCAACACCATCAACGATATCGAGTTCCTCGCCTATTTCGGTGCCGCCGGCCCGAAGGATGAAGGCTACTTCATCATCCCCGACGGCGCAGGCGCGATCGTGGAGTTCAACAACGACAAGAACGCCGATACGCTGATGTACAAGAAAAAGTTCTACGGCGACGACATGGCGCTTGCCAAGGAAACCGACGTCAAGAGCTCCCGTTCGGAAAACATCACCCTGCCGGTCTACGGCATGGTGAAGAACGGCTACAGCATGCTGGCGGAAGTGACCACCGGCGCGGAAATGGCGACGCTTCACTGCAAGTCCGCCGGTCACTCGACCGTCGGTAACTACAGCATCGCGTACACCACGGCGACCTACCATGTGCACTATGACATCCCGCTGATGGGTCAGACGGGCGACAGCTCCTCGAACGCGATGTACAACGCGCAGGAGACCGTTGCGGACGAAACCTACACCGTTCAGTTCCACTTCGGCGAAGGTCCCGACGATGACTACATGACCGTGGCGAACCACTACCGCGACATCCTCACCGAGCGCGGCTGGCTCACGCAGGATACCATCACCGACGAGCTCTATGTGGACTTCTACGGTGCGGTGTCCAAGAAAAAGTCCTTCGTGGGTATTGTGTACAATGCGCGCGAAACGCTGACCTCCTTCGAGCAGGCGCAGGCGATCCTCGCCGATCTGAAAGCGGGCGGCGTGGATGCGATTAACGCGTCCTACGTGAACTACTCCGATGAGTTCTTTGCCCGCGACATCGAGCTGGAGATGACTCCCTCGGGTTCGCTCGGCGGCAAGAAAGCGCTCGACGCCCTGCTTGCCTATGCGGCGGACAACGGCGTGACCGTGGCGCTGGGCGCGGATTTTGTGTCCCTGCCCACCGGCGGCAAAGGCTTCTCGACCTTTAAAGACACCGCCAACGTGATCAACATCGAGCCCATTCGTGTCTTCCCGTACTCGTTGAACGGTAACACCGTCGACAAGAACAAGAAGCCCTACTTCCTGTTGAAGGGTGAGAACTACGAGGAAGCGGTCGCGATGATCAATGAAGCGGCGGCGGCAAAAGGCTACAACGCGGTCTACTTTGATGAAGATGCGGTGCAGCTCTACTCCGATCTCTCTCCCGAAGGTCTGCAACGTGACCGTTTGTCCGACCTGCAGGCGACGCAATACGGCGCCATCCGCGAGGCGGGCAACACCGTCGTGCTCAGCAACCCGAACGCGTATCTGTTCGCGGTCGCCGACAAGATGACGGACGTGCCTGTGTGCAGCAGTAAGGAATTGATTTTTGACGGGGAGATCCCGTTCCTGCAGACCGTTCTGCGCGGTTCGAAGAACTTCGCGGGCGAAAGCATGAACATCACCGACGTGTCCGATGAGTCGTTCCTGCGTCACATCGAATACGGCACCAACCTCAAGTATGCGCTTATCAACGCGGAGAGCGAAGTGCTTCTCAACACCGAGATGACCTTCCTCTATTCGGCGACCTACAAGAACTTCGCCGATCAGATGAAGGCGCGCTATGAGGCGTTCACCACCTACGCGGATGCTGTGGGCAACGCAAAGATTGCCGCGCACAGCCGCGAGGACGGTGTTGCCACCGTTACCTACGATAACGGTGTGAAAGTGATCGTCAACTATACTGACGAAGCCGTGAAGGTCGACGGAACTTCCGTAGACGCCATGAGCTTCGCCGTGGTTTGAAAGGGGGAAGTAAAGAATGTCGCTTGAGCGCAGAGCCCGCATTTCGGGTTACTTCTTCCTGATCCCCTGGTTGCTTGGTCTGTTCAGCTTCTTTATCATTCCGTTCTTCACCTCCGTCGGCTACTCCTTCAGCGATGTCGGATTGAGTGCCGCGGGTCTGGATACGACCTTGATCGGTGCGGACAACTACAAATACGTTCTGCAGACCGACCCCGCGTTTCTGACCAGCCTTATGGACAGCGTCACGTCGCTGTTCATGAACGTGATCATCATCCCGATCTTCTCGTTCTTTGTGGCGTTGATCCTCAACCAGAAATTCCCCGGCCGTTTGTTTGCGCGTGCCCTGTTCTTCCTGCCTGTGATCGTGGCGTCCTCGATGGTCCTGAAGATCATCAACGAGGACCTGTTCGCCAGCAGCATGGGCGCCGAATCGACGGCAATCTTCCAGACCGGTTCCATCAACACCTTCCTGACCCAGCTCGGTCTTCCCGCCAAGCTCGTCACCATCCTCTCGGATGTGACGTCGCAGGTGTTCGACCTGTCCTGGAAATCCGGCTTGCAGATCCTGCTGTTCCTCAGCGCTCTGCAAGGCGTGCCTGCTTCCTACTACGAAGTGTGCTCCATCGAGGGCGCGAACGCGTGGGAAGCCTTCTGGAAAGTCACCGTGCCTTCGGTGAAATCCACCATCATTATCGTTCTGGTCTATACCTTGATCGATAGCTTTACCGACATGAGCAACCCCGTCATGACCACCATCCTCGGATACTCCGGCGAAGTCGAGTACGGTCGTGCGACCGCCGCGGCAATGGTCTACTTCCTGATCATCGCGGTGATCCTGCTGGAGGGCGCGGGTCTCATCATGGGCGATAACCGCCTGAGAGCGTTGATCTTCGGCATCGACGTGGCGGCGCTCGTGTTCTACGCGATCCCCAAGATCATCGGCAACTTCAATGCCGACGCGCTTGCGAAGTGCGACTCCTACACCGAGGCGTTCATCAACGGTCAGTTCAGCCTGATCGTCGGCGCGGGTGTTCTGGCGTTGGTGTTCGGTATGTTTAACCTCTATGCCAAGAACCGCATCGTCAAGATCGCGTGCCTGGTGATCGGAGCGTTGCTGATCGTCGCGATGGGCTACTTCATCGTCGCCGAGTACCCGATGCTCTCGGTCCTCTTGAGTAACTAAGAAAGGAGATAGGACAAATGAGTAAACCGACTGCTTCGACAGTGGGACGTGAGTCCCGTCTCCAATCCGCTTCTTATCAGATCAAGAAGCACGTGCCGAACGTGGCGTATAACATCTTCCGTTATGCGTTCATCATCGGCATGGCGTACGTGTTGCTGTACCCGATCATCATCATGGCGACGCGTGCTCTGCGTCCTCCCGAGGACATGACCAACCCCAGCATCGTGTGGATTCCCAGCGGTATCACCTGGGAAAACATGCAGATCGCCTGGAAAATGCTCAAATATCCGACCTCCGTGTTGTTTACCTCGCGTGTCGTGATGATCAGCACCATCCTGACGCTGATTTCCTGCTCGCTCGCCGGCTATGCGCTGGCGCGCTACAAGATGAAGCTCGGTCCGGCGCTGATGGGCATTGCCATTCTGACGATCATCGTTCCGATGCAGACCTACATCATCCCGTTGTTTACGCAGATGCGTTTCTTCTCGCCGCTCTCGATCAGCACGCTGATCTCGTCGTTCGGCGATTGGACGGGACTGTATGAGGTGGCACTGGGCGACATCTCCATCAACCTGACCAACAAAGAATGGTGCTACTACGTTACTGCCGCGCTCGGCATGGGCCTGCGTTCGGGTCTGTTCATCGTGGTGTTCATGCAGTTCTTCAAGGGCATGCCCAAGGAACTCGAAGACGCCGCGCGCGTGGACGGTTGCTCGGAGCTGCGCACCTTTGTGCAGGTTATGGTTCCCAACGCGGGTGCACCGTTCCTGGTTGTCACCCTCTTCTCCATCGTCTGGTACTGGAATGACTACTATTTCGCCCAGATGATGATGCCCGGTCGTTCGATGTTTGCGACGAATATCTCCATTCTGAAGACTATCGTCAGCAAGACGACCGAGGTTGCGAAAACAGAAAGCGGTCTGGGTGAGACGGTTGTGGTCTTCGCAGGCGCTTTGCTGTTCATCATTCCGCCGCTGTTGCTGTACTTGTATCTGCAGAAATACTTTGTACAAAGTATTGAGCGTACCGGTATAGTCGGCTAATACATTCTCAACTAAATTTTTAGAGGAGGCAAACAAAAATGAACATGATCAAAAAAGTTTTTGCTGTTGTCATGTGCATCGCTCTCGTGGCGAGCATTGCGACGACCTCTGTGTTCGCTGAGGAAGCGAAGACGGAAGTGGCGGGCGCCCGTTGGTTCCCCGTCGAAGCCGGCCGTGAGAACGACCAGCTGTGGGAAGCGGAGTGCGTGCAGGACGGCTGCGGCTGCCAGCAGTTCAACGCGAATCCCGAAGACACCGGCAACAAGAACTTCCTGGACACCACCTACGGCGAGGACGGCTCTCTGACCCTCACCCGTAACGGCAACGACGGCAACGATTTCTACTGGCCGCGCGTCCGTACCCTCATGCTCGAGACCTATCCGACCCTCGACCTGACCACCGCCAACACCCTGTACTTCGATTTCGAAGCTGTGGGCTGCCAGTGGAACATCATGCTCGGCATCAACGGCTCCAACCTGAAGCTGGCGAAGGCGATCACCGCGGCTTGCGGTGGTGCGGCTCTGGAGAACACCGACGCTGACGGCGTTGCGGGCACCTACAAGGGCTCCATCAACCTGACCGACGTCATGGCGGACATCAAGGCGACCGAGAGCGGCACCGACTCGTGGGTCGGCGCGACCGCGATCACCTCGATGGGCGCGAACACCCAAGTTCCCCAGGTGCAGATCTTCTACGTCGGCGCTGTCGACGCTTCTGCTTCCCTGAAGATCAACAGCTTGTTCATCTCCACTCCGGAAGATACCGAAGGCGCGAACTGCGAATTCATGGACATGGGCACCATCTATGGCGATGAGTACTATGAGATGGCTGACGAACCCGCTGACGAGCCCGCTGACGAGCCCGCCGACGAGCCCGCTGACGAGCCCGCCGACGAACCCGCTGAGGACGACAAAGCGGACGACAAGAAGGATGACAAAGAAGGCGGCTTCCCCGTGGTTCCCGTCGTGATCGGCGGCGTGGTTGTCCTCGCGGCGATCGTTGTGGTTGTCATCATTGTGATGAAGAAGAAGGGCTGATTTTTCAGCGTTCTGACATTCACACCAATTCATTAAAAAGAGAATGTAAGTGAATCGGGGCGCCGCTCGCTGTCCGGCGGCGGCGCCCTTGTTCGCGGCATTCTTGCGACAGCGGACAAGACAGAAGGGCGGGCAACACAGAAGGATCGGTCGGTTTTTGGATACAACCATTGCCAACGGTGACGGACAGTGTGTCGAAAAACGGGACGATCGACTGTATAACGTCGCTATGCGGGATCCAAAAGGGTCCCGCTGTGTC
Source organism: Acutalibacteraceae bacterium (assembly GCA_045540655.1). Taxonomy (GTDB): domain Bacteria; phylum Bacillota; class Clostridia; order Oscillospirales; family Acutalibacteraceae; genus RGIG1959. The sequence goes on along the minus strand of JAZQHP010000034.1, from coordinate 19,452 downwards.
TGAATCCCACCATTTTTTTGAGCGAGGTGAGTCCTATGAACAAGGCGACGAACGTGACGCTTCCCCTGCAGTATTTTGACACGGCGTATGACATCGTGGTCGTGGGCGGCGGCACCGCGGGTGCCATGGCGGCGATCGCGGCGGCGGAAAGCGGCAAGGACGTGCTGATTGTCGAACGCGGCTATGCGCTTGGCGGCTCGGCAACGCTCGCTCAGGTGACTCCGCTGATGGGTACGCGCATCGGCACGGATATCCGCAACTCCTACGTCGGCACGCGTATGCAACGCCTGCTTGAGGAGGACGGGTACACCAGCGGCGCATGGAGAGGGGCGCAAAAGCATACCTTCTCGCCGGTGACGCTGACGGTGACGCTGGAAAACATGTGCGACGACGCGGGCGTCCAGGTGCTGTACGGCGCGGCGTTTGTGGACACGATCCGCGAGGACAACCGCATCAAAGCGGTGATCGTGCAGACGCTCGAAGGACTCGTGGCGATCGAGACGGGATTTGTCATCGACGGCACGGGCGATGCGCAGGTGGCGTATCTGTGCGGTTGTCCGTACGAAGCGGGCGACGCGGAAAACGAAGGACACAACCAGAATATGTCCCTGCGTTTCTCGGTATCGGGCATTGATTTTGACCGTGTGCGCAAGGCGATTGTCGCCCTCGGCGGCGAGGACGATCCCGACGCGCACGTCTATATGGCGACTGTGTGGGACAGCTGTGAAACCTATCTGAGCAAGCTGTTCCGCAAGGGTCTGGAAACGGGAGAGATCACCTATGAGGACGGCGTGTACTTCCAGTCCTTCTCGTCGGATGCCCTCGGACGCGGTGTGATGTATTTTAACTGCCCCGAAGCGCCCGACTGCCGCCACACCACCGATTCCAAAGAGGTATCGCGCGGCGTGATCGATTGCCGTGCGTCGGCGGTGCGTGTGCACAAATTCCTTTGCAATCACATCGACGGCTTTGACGGCAGTACGATCATCGGATTTGCCCAGCTTCCGGGCATCCGCGAAAGCCGCCGCATCGTCGGTGAATATTTCCTGACCATCGAGGATTACAACGCGCGGGCGAAATTCCCCGACGCGATCGCGCAAAGCGCGTATCCCGTGGACGTGCACGGACGCACCACCACGGTGCATCCCGACACCTTTAAGCCGGGCGAATTTTTTGAAGTTCCCTACGGCTGTCTCGTTCCCAAAGGGATCGACAATCTCCTCGTCGCGGGGCGTTGCTCCTCGGCATCCTTCTGGGCGCAATCGGCAATCCGCATTCAGCTCGTTTGCCACGCGCTCGGCGAAGCGGCAGGCATTGCCGCCGCCATGGCACTGGATCTGTCCTGTGCCGCAAAACAGGTTGATGGTGCGGCGGTGCGCGCAGAAATGTGCGCACGCGGCGGCACATTTGCGGCGGTCTGACCGTCGATACATCTACAATGCATATTTTGAAAAAACGGAGGACGACAACTATGAAAAAGACACTGTGGCGTGTGCTCGCTCTTTGCCTGTCGCTCGTGATGATCGTCGGCTGCCTGGCGGCTTGCGATAAGGACGGCAAGGATTCCGAGGGCGACATCTATTCCAGCGTGCAGGAAGAGGGTTCCGAGGAAGAGCTCACCGCCGTGCGCGAGGACCTCATCAAGTTTGCGGAAACCGAGGGTCTGGGCGACATTGAAAAGATGGAGTTCTATGAGAATGGTGTGCGCACCGCGAACTCCGAGTATGTCCAGGTGAAGGACAACAAGAAGTTCTATTATTCGGGCGATATCAAGCGCCTGGTCAACTATGCGGACGGCTACATCATCGATATGCCCACCGATTGGGTGCCCGATTTCTCGATGAGCACGCTGCGTTGCCGCTTTGACACCGATGAAGTGTCGCTCATCGCGTCCCGCGAAGACGACGGCATCGCTTACCACGGCGGCATCGAGGAGTATTTCACCGCGCTGTATCTGTTCCTCAAGAACGAGGACTTCCAGAAGAACAACAACGTGACTCTCATCGAAGACATCCCCGCGACCGATATCGGTGACGGCTGGAAGATGATGGTGTACCGCGTGAAGCTCGAGGGTTGCGCGGAAGGCACGAAGTGCTACTACACCTACGTTGACTACTACAACGACCTCAACCAGACCTTCCACTTCATGTTCAAGGCGGTTGACGATCGCGATTTCTCCGCCGTGTACAACTCCTTCAAGGGCATCTACGACAAGGGTGCTCCCGTTGACACGAAGCTCTATCCCTGCATCGAGAGCGAGCACTGGGCGGAAGAAACCAAGACCTTCTACCAGAACCTCAAAGCGCAGGATTATGTGGACTGGGGTCTGTTCTCCTACAAACTGCAATCCACCGGTATCGACATCACCATCCCGATGCTCGAGAACAAGCTTGAGTTCGAGTTCCCCATCATCTCGGAATATGTCCACTACAGCAATCCGTTCCCCGTGGACTTCTGCCAGGACATGATTGACGACGGTCGTATGATGCAGATCTCCTATCAGTTCACGCTGAACAACAACAGCGATCTGACCTTCCAGAACCCCATTCTGGACATCTATCGCAAGACCGACGAGTCCAAGCAGATCCTCACCGAGTTCGCGGAAGGCGCGGCGCAGATGGGTCAGCCCTTCTACTTCCGTCTCAACAACGAGATGAATACCGACTGGACCAGCTACTGCGGCATGGCGAACATGCTTGATCCCGATATCTTTGTGGATACCTGGATCACCCTGTATGATATCTTCACCGAGACCGGCGCGAACCAGTATGCGCTGTGGGTGTTCAACGGCTTCGATAAGTCCTACCCGCCCTATGACTGGTGCGATTATCGTTGCTACATGCCGCCTTCGGAGTACATCAACATGATCGGTCTGACCGGCTACAACTTCGTGACCGAAGAGGATACCAGCTCCTGGAGAACCTTCGAGCAGATCTACGACGGCATCTACACCGAGTACGAGCCTCACTTCGCGGAGTGGCCGTGGATCATTTCCGAGTTCGGTTGCGAAACCAGCACCGCGGAAGATCAGTCGAAGGCGCAGTGGATCACCGATATGTTCAACACCCTCGATGCGGGCAAGTATCCCCAGCTGAAGGTGGCGATCTGGTTCAACTGCTCGGACTACGACACGAACGGTAAGGTCACCAACGACCTGAACCTTGAAAAGGACCCCGAAGTGGTCGAAGCGTTCAAGGCGGGCCTGGAATTGACGCAACCGTAAGCGGTCGCGTGAATCGGACGGCGTAACACAGACGGCGCGTCTTCTTTGCGGAAGGCGCGCCGTTTTTTTGAAAACAAAGGAAATGCGTATGAACGGTATGATAAAACGCGTGCTCGGCGTGTTGCTCGCACTGGCGGTTTGCCTGGCGCTTGTCGCCTGCACCGAAGCGCCGCCCGAGGACAGCGCACCGGTCGTGCTCGATAACGGCAACCTCCTCACCACGCCTGCCGAACAAGGCACACAGGAGGAGCTCACCGCCGTGCGCGAGGCGCTCATTAAATATACGGAGACCGAAGGGCTCGGCGACATCGACAAGATGGAGCTTTACGAGAATGGTGTGCGTACCACCGCTTCCGAAACGGTGCAGGTGAAGGATAACAAAAAGTTCTATTACGCGGGCGACATCAAACGCCTCGTGAACTACCCCGACGGCTATATTCTCGATATGCCCGCCGACTGGACGCCGGATTTTACGCTGGCGTCGGCGGTGTCTCGCTTTGAAACGGACGAGCTGACGCTGGTCGCATCGAATGAGACGGCGTCCTTGCGGGATCTGGAGCCCGCCGAGGATGCCGCCGATCCCGCCGCCGCGCTCGGCGAAGCGTACATCGACACGATGTTCCGCTTTATTACCGCGCCCGAATATCTGCAGAAAAACCGCGTGGACAAGCTGAGCGAGGAGACGACCGACCTGGCGAACGGGATGCATGCGTATGTGCTTCGGATGCATCTGAAGGGCTGTGCGCCGACGGTGCAGTCCTATTACACCTATGTGGTGATCTACAACGACCTGACCCTGCATCAGCTGATCTTCAAATGCGTGGATGACCGCGACTTTTCCGCGGTTTACACAACCTTCCGCACCATCTATGAAAAGGGCGCGGGAGTGGACGGCGTGACCTATCCCTGCAAGGATAATCCGTCGTGGAGCGAGGAGACGAAGGCGTATTACGACTCGCTGATGAACACCGAGACGATACAGTGGGGTCTGTTCAACGGCAACATACAGGACGACCCGCTCGAGCATCGCTATCCGATGATGGAGAGCCTGCTCGATCACAAATTCCCCATTGTGTCGAGCTACACCGACCAGATGCAGGCGCCGTTCCCCGTGGAGGCGGCGAACACCATCACCGCCGACGGGCGGCACGTGCAATACACCGTCCATTTCCAGTATCACTGGGGCAACGGCATGGGCGAATCCGCCCCGATCCTGGATGTGTACCGCGGGATGCTCGATGACGATTTCCGCCGCTTCGCGCGGCAGGTCGTTGCCTACGGTGAGCCGCTGTTGTTCCGCGTGAACAACGAAATGAACTCCGACTGGACCTGCTGGGCGGCGATCAACACGATGCTGGATCCCGATATCTTCACTCAAACGTGGATCCGTATGTACAACATTTTTGAAGAAGAGGGCGCGAACGCCTATTGCATCTGGGTGTGGAACCCGCAATCGGAGCGTTCCTTCCCCGACACCAACTGGAACGACGTCCAGCGCTATATGCCGGGCGCGGACTATGTGGATATGCTGGGGCTGACCGCCTACAATTTCGGCGACGGTGCCGACTGGAACACCTTTGAGCAGCTGTATACGGCGCTCGAGCGGTATTATTCCGAGGATTTCGGCGACTGGGGCTGGATCATTTCCGAGTTCGGATGCTCGGACACCGATGAAGACAAGACCCGCAAGGCGCAGTGGATCACCGATATGTTCACCTGCTTTGAGCAGGGGATGTACCCGAACATCAAAGCGGCGGTGTGGTTCAACGCCAACGATTATGCCGACGGCAAGATCCTCAACGAGATCGTGCTGACGGACGATCCGAACAAGACCTCCAAGGCGTTCCGAGAGGGTCTGCAACGCACACAATAAAAAGGAGAGAGCGCGAATGAATCAACACAGATGGCTGCGCATCCTCGCGGGGATGTGCTGTGTCGTGCTGTGCGTGTCCTGCCTGGGCGGATGCGCGGCACAGGGCGGCGGACTGAAGGATACCGCCCGCGATGACACGGGCAAAGCGTCCGTCAAGGCGCCCATCCCGCTGTCGGGCTTTGAGGATGTCACGGGCGGCGACAAAACCTGCACCTATCGGATGACCGCCGACCTGACGGACACCTACACCTTCTCCTGTCCGTCGGCGACCGCCATCACGGTCAAAGCACCGTCGGGCAAGGTCAGCGGCGAGCAAAGCGTGCAAGCGGCGATCGAGGCGGGGGACGTGGTGACCGTGACGGTGAAGACCGAGGAAGCGGACGAAAAATTCACCCTCACGGCGACGGCGGACAACCATCCGCAGCGCCTGCCGTATAAGGCGAACTTCACCGTCGACCCGACAACGCTCGATACCACGGGCGATCCGTCGACCGTGCCCGCGGCGACCGAAATCGCCTACACCAAGCGCCCGGGCGGCACCTATGTGTACCTGAACAACCCCGAAAAGCTCCAGCCCGAGGACGTCGGACAGGCGATCCTGCGCGACGAGGATCTGCACGGCGATGTGCAGGTGACGTGGGAACATTCCAACTACACGGGACAGGGCGTATATCTCGGCTATCAGCTGAAAAACGACGGCGACAGCGACGTGTACGTCACCGTGACCAACATCGGCTATCAGGTGCGCGGCGAATGGCTCGGTCAGCAGTCGTGGTCGGACTATTACAATTACAAATTTGACCTGCCCGAGGACTACTTCACCGCCGCCGGCGGCGTCGCGCAGAAGTATATCGGACAGGACTTCATCGATTATACACCGCGCGTGTTCCAGCCGACGACCTATCGGATCCCCGCGGGCGAGTATATCTTTGTGCTGGGCGGCACGTCGAAGGACAGCTTTAATGACACCAACGTCGCCAAGACCGCCGACCAGCTGGTGATGCCCGGGCATTGCACCAACGCCGTCGCCAAAATGTTCATCACGGGCGGCACGGTCACGGGCACCTTCTATTGCTACCGCAATCCCGACGAAATACAGGCGGAGCCCGAGGAACAGGGCTACATCTGCTTCCGCAACGGCACGCAGTTCGGTCTGCAGTACAAGGGCGTCGACTATGTGCAGGGACTGGTGGAAAGCAATCCCGTGTTTGTGGTCAACGACAAGGTGAAGACGGGCGAGCGGATGGAAGTGACCTTCTCGCAAAGCTACGATAAGGCGGCGAACTTCCGCCCGAACAAGAAGTATCTGGAGTTCGACAACAAGGATTACGTCTTTGAAGGGCATTCGTGGGCGACCAACATCAACCCGCAGGGCGGCGGACGTGCCGTGGGTACGGATATGTCCTCGTTTGAGTGCGTCACCACCGACGGCGAGACCGTGACCGTGGACGTCAACCACACCGACGGCACGGGCGAGCCCGCCAACCTCGGCAACTGGATGATCGATTACCACGACAACATGACGTTTGTCAATCAGGGCGATAAGCCCCGTACCTTCACGATCAATAAATCCGCCAACGGCGCGCTGATGACGTATGTCGCCGATCCCGACGGCAACGTGCTCGCGACCAAATGCACCATCGTGCCGCTGGAAGGCGGTCCGACGAGAGCGCAGTGGGAAATCTATAAGGTGGAGGTCCCGCCGCACAGCGTCAAACAGCTGACCGTCAGCTTCCTGCTGATGGGCAACTCCTACGGCAATGTCAACCACTGGGTGACGGTGGAATAAACCCGATGCGACCCGTGTCCTTCCCGGACACGGGTCTTTTTTGTGCACCGCCGTCGGGCGGCATCCGAACGGATGGCAGGGGACACAAAAAGCGCAAAAAAACCGCGCGGTTTTTGCGGGGTGTGCCTTGCAAAACAAAACGGGATATGATATGATGATTATGAGTAATTTTATCATCGGCGAATTCTGTCCGTTTTCGCCGGAACAGAAGGGGGACCCATCTTATGAAATTGCATATTACACCCGCGATGCCCGAACTGGAAACAGGGCTGCAGGCGCTTGCCGTGTGCGGCGTGGAAGTGACCGCCGCCGACTGCGCGGACGTGGTCGTGAACGTGCAGGAGTGCGAGAAAGGCTTGTCTGTCGCGTATGACGGCGGCAAGAACGCCACCATTGCCTTCAGCCGCCGCGTGGAATTTTTCCGCGGCGTATCCTACCTGCTTCGCGGCGAAGCGGTCGACGTGAAGGAAGAAGCGACCTTTGCGGGCAACGGCTTTATGCTGGACTGCTCCCGTAATGCCGCGCCCAAGCTCGCCACCATCAAGGAGACCCTTGCGCGCATGGCGCTGATGGGTCTGAACACGATGCAACTGTACACCGAGGATATGTACACGCTGGAGGATCGTCCCTATTTCGGCTATATGCGCGGTCGTTACACCGATGAGGAGCTCATCGAGGTGGACGACACGGCGTATGCGCTGGGCATTGAAGTGGTTCCCTGCATTCAGACGCTCGCGCACTTGGCGACGGTGCTTCGCTGGGGTGCGTTCTCCGATCTGATCGACTGCAACGACATCATGATGGCGGGCGAGGACAGCACCTATGCGTTTGTCACCGAAATGATCGCGAAGATGCGCAAGTGCTTCCGTTCCAACCGCATCAACATCGGCATGGACGAGGCGCACATGATCGGTCTCGGAAAGTACATGCAAAAACACGGTGTGCGTCCGCGCGTGGACATCATGTGCGAGCATATCGCGCGCGTGCTGGAGATCTGCAAGGATTACGATTTCACCCCGATGATGTGGAGCGATATGTTCTTCCATCTGGCGGTCGGTTCGTATGACAATGCCGAGCAGGGCATCGCCAAGGAGATTATCGAGAAGGTGCCCGAAGGCGTGTCGCTCGTTTACTGGGAATACTATTCCGACGATTACAACCGTTACAACACGGTGCTCAAGCAACACCTGCAGTTCAAGAACCCCATCGTGTTTGCGGGCTGTGCGTGGAAATGGAACGGCACCCTGCCTGAGCTGAAGTTCAGCTTCAAGGCATCGCGCGCGGCGCTGACCGCCTGCCGTGACAACGGCATCGACGACGTGTTTGCGACCGCGTGGGGCGACGACGGCGCGGAATGCCCGCTCAACGTGGTGCTTCCCGTACTGCAGTTGTATGCGGAAATGGACTACTGCGGCGGCGAGGTGTCCGACGAACACCTGAGCGTGCGCTTTCAGGACTGCACGGGCGGCATCCTCGACGATTTCCTGCTGCTCGACAAACCCAACCGCACAACCGAGAATCAGCCCGCGATCGGTCTGAACCCCTCGAAGTACCTGCTGTACCAGGACGTGATGCAGGGTCTGTTCGACCGCCACGTCGACCCCGCGACCTTCCCCGCGTTCTTCGACGCGACCGCGAAGGAGCTTCGCGCGGCAGGCGAGCGCAATCCCCATTATCAATATCTGTTTGAGTATGAAGCGGCGCTGTGCGATGTGCTCGCTGTGAAATCCACCGCGGGCATCGACCTGCGCGCGGCGTATCTTGCGGGCGACAAAGCGACGCTTAAGCGTCTGGCGGACGAGATGCTCGACGAGCTGGCGGCGCGTGTGCAGACCTTCATTGATCTGTACTACAACGGCTGGATGCAGGAAAACAAGCCCTTCGGCTTTGACACCGTTGACCTGCGTCTGGGCGGTCTGCTCGGACGTATCCGCACCGCGAAAAAGCGCGTGACGGCGTATGTGAACGGCGATGTGGCAACGCTCGAAGAATTTGACGAGCCGCGCCTGTGGTTTGACAACCGTGCCGACGATAACGGCGATGTCAACACCTTCTGCAATACCTGGACGCGCATTGCGACCGCGTCGCTGATCTAAACAGGTGCGGCTTTTAAAACCGCACTGACAAGGAGAGAACGACATGATGAAACGATTACTGGCGGTGTGCTTGTCCGTGGTGATGCTGGTTGCCATGATGAGCGTGATGCCGCTGACCGCCTCGGCGTTTGCCAAAGGCGATCTGAATAACGACAGCCGCGTGGACACCCTTGACGTGCGCCTGATTATGCGTGCGGCGCTGGGGGCGGTGTCCGTCACCGCACAGCAGATGCATGCGGGTGACATGAATCCCGACAGTGCGCTGACCACCTCCGATGCGCAGGCACTGATGCGCCTCCTGCTTCGCTCGGATTCGTCCGAGGTGAGACACGTGGAGCACGCGTATCCCGACAGCACCGATGAGTGGGGCGAGCGCTCGATTGCGTTGATCGGCGACTCCATGTCCTACGGCGCCTGGGCGCAGGACGCGCTTCCCGAACACAGCTATGTCAGCTTTGTCAAAAAAGCGGTGCAAAAAGCCAACGACGGCAACATGAACTACGGTTTTGTGTCGGCGAATCCCCAGATCTGGACACAGAACACGGCCGGTACGTTTGAGTCGTTTGAAATTCACAAAAAAGTCAGCAGCACGAACTGGGATTCTTCTGTGAAATCGGGCGATCGCCTGTTCTTCTACGGCTACACCTCGAGCACACCGGCGGCGCAACTGACTTACCGTCTGCGCACGGCGTATGTGAACAGCTACGATTATTTCTGTGTGTACTACCAGGCGCAGCCGGGCGGCGGTACGTTCTGTCTGACCGATATGAGCGGCAATGATATTGCCGATGTGACCGGCGATAATTCCTACATCGATACCGCCTCCTCCGAGTCGGTCACGATGCGCACGGCGCTGTATCCGCTGGATGCATGTGCCAAGGATTCCGGCTGTCCGCTCATTTCCATTTATCACGATACCTCCGGCAAGCCCGTGACGATCACCGGCATCGGCTATTATAAAAATCAATCGGCGGATACGGTAACGTTCAACTCCTTCTCGCTGAGCGAGCAAAAGCTGGGCGACGTGAGCGATCGGGTGCTTGACCAAGCGGCTTCGGCGGATACGCTGATTGTGGCAATGGGGTATAACGACGCCTATTACGGCGCCGGCAATGTCAACAACGGCACATTTGCCGCCAAGATCGACCATCTGATTGCGGTGTGCAACGAGAATGGCACGAACGTTATTGTCACGGACCATGTCTGGTCCAACCCCGATAAGATCGCGGTGCCGGCGGTACAAGCGACCGTGAAAAGCGAGCTTCGTCGGCTGGCGAAGGAGACGGGCGGCATTTACATCGATCAGCAAGCCCTGAATCCCGAGCTGATTGATACGCTCAACGGCAGTGCCATTAACGGCAACAAACCCGGCGACGGCATTCATCCGAACGACGAAGGTCACCGCATCATCGCCCAAAACATTATTGAGGCGATGGGACTGGAATGGACGGAATCCTGGACTTGATGAAAGAAGAGGCGAGTATTCTATGAAACGATTGTTTAGCATGGTATGTGTGATGGCGCTGTTGCTGTCGGCTGTGAGTGTCATGCCCATGACGGCATCGGCGGCAGGCAAAGGCGATCTCAGCGGCGACGGCTACGTATCCACGACGGATGTGCGGTTACTGCTGACCATGGCGATTACCGATCAGACGCCCACCCAACAACAGTTGTGGTGGGGTGACTATAATCAGGACGGCGAGATCACGACGACCGACGGTCGCGAAGCGTTGCTCGTCGCGCTGACAACGGACGGAGTGTCGAATTATATGAAGGTAAACAATACCGACTGGTGCGGGGAGAAGAGCATCGCCATCCTCGGCGACAGCATCACCTTCGGCGCCGGTTGTACGGGCAACATTGCCGATAACAGCTACGCGGGCATCGTCAAAAAGGCGATCGACGCGAAGCTCGGCGGCACCAACTACGGCTTTATGCCTGCCTATACCGTTGCCAACTGGTCGCCGATGACGGCGGAGGTGTGCGGCTGGCCGACGATGACGGGCGGTCCCGGCGTGACCGGCAACGCGGAAGGCTGGGCGGAAACCGACAGCGGCGACCGTCTGATGACCTTCGGTCTGACCGCCTACAAGCAGTATGCGTCGCTGACCTACCAACTGCGCGACGGCTACAACTTCAAGTATGTGTGCGTGTACTACCAGACGGGTCCGTCTTACGGACAGTTCGTGGTGGCGGATAACCTTGAAGACGGCGGTCATGATCAGGCAGAGGTCGGACAGGGCGCACCGATGGTGTACGACTGCGAGAACACCGTCGCCGAAACCAAGCGCACCGGCTTCTTTGAAGTGAGTCAGTTTACAAACGGCATTTCCATCAACATTGTCAGCGGTGATAACCAGCCCGTGACCATCACGGGTCTCGGATTTTACGACGATATTTCGGGCAATACCGTGACCGTCAACAAATATGCCCGCGGCGGCGCGATGCTCACGCCGCTGTCCGACCGCGTGCTGGCGCAGGCGGCGTCCGCGGACACGCTCATTGTGGGTCTTGGCTACAATGACTTCTTCTGGGGCAACGAATACAACTACACAAAGGCCGATTTCGCGAACCGCATCGATTATCTGATCGCGCAGTGCAAGAAAAACGGCACCAACGTCATCGTCAATGACTATCTGTGGAGCAACTATAAGACCCTTGCGCAGTACAACGCGTGGTCGTCCGCGACCCGCACGTCGATCGACGAGAAGTACACCTTCTTCCATGCGGAGCTCAAGCGCTTGGCGGCGGAAACCAAGGGTGTGTACATCAACCAGGAAGCCTATCACGGACAGGCGATCATCGACGCGGCGAACGCCAATGACGGCGTGCACCCGACCAACGCGGGACATGCGATGATGGCACAGCCGATTCTGAAAGCGATGGGCCTGGCGTAAAACGGCGTTGTCTGCAACGCCCACAAGATCCTCTGTCAGCCCCGCCGGTCACAGGCGGGGCTGTGACCGTGATAGCAAACTATAAAGGAGATGACCGTATGAAACGCATGTTGACAATCGTGCTCACGGTGTCGCTGCTGATCGGTCTTTGCGCATCCGTACCGACCACGGCGTCGGCGGCGGGCAAGGGCGACCTCAACGGCGACAATCTGGTGAACACATCCGATGTGAGAATGGTGATGCTTATGGCTTTGGGAGCGGGAACCCCCACGCAAAAGCAAATGTGGTGGGGCGATTACAACATCAACAACGATATCGATACCACCGACGCGCGGATGTTGCTGACCGAGGTGCTGACCGACGATGAGGCGGCGGCGGTCAACTACGCCAAGCCGACGACCAAGGACTGGTGGGGCGAGACCTCCATTTCGTTGCTGGGCGACTCCATCTCGTTTGGTGTGGGTACCTCGAACTCCAACACGAACACAAGCAACCTGCCGCTGACGACGGGCGGTGTGCCCGAGCAAAGCTACGTCAGCTTTGTGAAGAAGGCGGTGCAGTGGGAAAACGGCGGCGTGATGAACTACGGCTTCACCTCGGCGTATCCGACGGCGTGGCCCGGCAAATACCGTTCCGACGAACTGCACGCCTGGCCCGATCGCTCCACAAAAGCGGACGGTACGACCGCGTGGGTGTGCGACAACAACGATAACGGCAACCGCCTGACCTCGGTGGGCATGACCTCCGTGACACCGTGGTCGACGCTGACCTACACCCTGCGCAAGGACTATGTGGATAAGTACAGCTACTTCTGCATTTATTACCACTGTGAGCGCGACGCGACCTTCTTCGGTGTTGCCGACGGCAACGGCGGCGAGGTGGCGGATGTCAACGGCAGTAAGGCCTACATCAACACCGCATCCTCCTTTGAAATCACCAAGCGCACGGCGTTCTATCGCCTGGCGGATTGCCCGAAGGATGCGAACGGTTGCCCGCAGATCGTCATCTGCCACGACGGCACCGACAAAGCCGTGACCATCACGGGCATCGGCTATTACAAGGATATTTCCGGCACGTCCACCACATTCAACGCGTTCACTCGCGGCGGCATGAGCCTGGTCAACGTGGGCGATTATGTGCTCCAGCAGGCGACCGCGTCGGATACGTTCATTCTGGCGCTGGGCTACAACGATTTCTGCTACAACCATGTGCGCGTCAACAACGGCGAGTTCAAGGCGCAGATCGACCGCATCATTGAGCTGTGCAACCGGAACGGCACCAACGTCATCGTCAACGACTATGTGTGGGACAACCCCGTCTATTCGGCGAGCTGGATCGATTCCCAGCGCTCGGCGCACGCGATCGTCAAGAGTGAGCTCCAACGCTGTGCGCGAGAAACGGGCGGCGTCTACGTCGATCAGCAGGCGTTGCTGGGCGATCAGATCATCAACGATCTGAACACCGACGGTGACGGCGTGCACCCGAGCAACTACGGGCATAAACTGCTCGCAGGCAACGTCATTGATGCGATGGGCATCTGGTGGACGGAGGAATGGAAATGAGCAAACGGATTCTGGCACTGATACTGACGGGAGTGATCGCTCTGATGATGTTCACGGGATGCGGTGCATCCTATACAAAGCTGAACAACGACGTGATCGACGTTACGGCGACCGATGTGTTCGGCAACCATTCGATTGCCATTCTGGGCGACAGCATGGGGCACGGCTCGCAGACGGGCGATATTATGAACAACAGCTGGCCCAACATCCTCAAAAAAGCGATCAACGCCAAAACCGAGGACGATAACTGGGGCTTTGTGTCGGTGGAAGGTACGCTGTGGGGTCAGGTGTTAAGCAACGACCTGCACGCGTTCCCCGAAACCCCCGAGGGCTTTAAAAATCCCGGCGATCCCGGCGATGGCTGGACCGAATACCGCACCGCCGAACTGCTCGGCACGAAGGGGCTTGGAAGCAGTAAAAACGGCGCGACGCTGACCTTCTCGCCGCAGGAGCGCTTCAGGTATTTCACGGTGTACTATCAGGCGGGTCCCGATTACGGCACGTTTGAGGTGCTCGATTCGGCGGACAACGTACTGCTGACGGTGGACTGCGCGGCAAGCGAAGCGAACTACGCGCGCACCGATATGATTGAAACCGATGCGATGCCCGACGACAACAAGATCGTGCTCAAAGCGACCTCCGACAAGGAAGTCATCTTCACGGGTATCGGCTATTACAACAATCCCGACGGCGTGGTGCTCAACAACTACAGCAACGGCGGCTTACAGCTCGCCGGCACGGGCGCGACCGCCACCGGCGAGGTGACGGGACTGGACGAGAAATTCCTCGATCTTGCCGCCTCCTCCGGCACGATGATTTTCGCGCTGGGGTATAACGATGCGTATTTCCGCAGTGACATGGAGTTGTTTGCCGACAAGATCGATCATCTGATCGCCGCGTGCAACGAAAACGGCACCAAAGTGATCGTCAGCGATACCTGCTGGGTGCCCGCCGACAAACTGCAACGGCTGATGAAGCCGAATATCGAGGTTGTCAAGGGTGAACTCAAGCGCCTTGCCGAGGAAACCAACGGCATTTACCTTGATCAACAGGACATTCACGGCGACGCGATCATCGACACGCTCGGCGACGGCGTCCATCCGAACGCCGAGGGACACGCCATGATCGCGCAGGCGGTCATCGAAGCCCTCGGTCTGCAGGAGGATGACGCATGAGCAAATTCCTTCGTTCCGATTCGTATGAGCAACCGGGAAGCAATGTGCTGATGATGGGGCTGAAGATCTTCGGCTACAGTGTGCTCGCGGGCATTATGAGCCTGTTTGTATCCTTCTCGATGCTGATGCTCTCGAATGCCGCGTTCACCACCACCGTCGGATATCACGAGTATGAACTGACGGCGACGGGGGAACAGAAGCTCATCAACACGGTCTATTTTGATGAGGACACGACCTACGAGTCCGAGAAACAGACCGCCACCGACGATCGCCGCATCTCGCGGGAAATGATCGTCGAGCCGAAAAACGCCGCATGCGCGACGCTGATTGTGGCGGCGGACGTGGTGGAGCAGGTACTGATGGTGCTGATTCTGGTGGTGCTCACGGGCTATTATGTGCACCGCGAGGGCGACCGCGACCGCAATCTGGTGCGGCATCACGGCATGGAACCGCAACCGTTCAAGGGACTTTGGATCGGGCTGATTGCCGCGATTCCGTCCGCGTTTCTGTACGGGCTGTTGCTGGTGGGCAAATGCGGCATCTTCAGCGAGAGTGTGCAAGGGGTTTACCGCCTGCTCAACGCGTGCTTCACGCCGCTCATCAATCTTATCATGCCGCCCGAGGTGTATCCCGCCACGGCGATCACACCGCTGCAGTTTGTGCTGCTGTTTCTGGTGTGGGCGGTGCTTCCCGCCACCTGTGCGGTGTGCTACCTGCTCGGGTATCACCGCACGTTCAAAAAGCTTAAAAAGCGACTGGCAAAATAACCTTAACACCCCGCATCCGTGCAGGATGCGGGGTGTTTTTGGTTGCCTTCAGGCGTTAAATCCCCCCGGTTCTACCGGGGAACTAAGAAAAGAAGCGGAGCAACCGTTTGACAAACAAAGAGCATCTTTGCCCGGGATCCCGCCTGCGGCGGTTTTGTGCACAGGGGATATGTGCACAAAACTTCGACTTCACCATGGCGTCATACTGAGCGGAGGACGCTTTGCGTCCGAAGTCGAATGTATCTCGCCATGGTTACGCTCAGGATGACGCGGGCAAGAAAACAAGGGCGGTAGTGCGTGTGATGCGATCATGCCGTTTCCGTGCCCTTAAGGGGATACTCCTTCCGGGGAAGTGCAAACCACCACTTCTGTGATGGCTTTGATCTTATGTTTCGGCAGGAAAAACCGCTGTGCCAAGGGGATTATGCCCGAAAACAGCGGCAAAGGCTTGCTTTTTTACGGAAGCATGTTACAATGGAGATAGATCTCTTGGTATTACTGATTTTTACACACGAAGGAGAGCACCATGAAACGGATTGTATCTTTGCTTGTGACCCTCGCGATGCTGATGACGATGGCGGTCATCGGTGTTTATGCCGACGGCAACGTGACCCGCCCGGGCGATATTGACGGCAACATGCTGATCAGCACCTCGGACGCGCGTCTGGTGTTGTTGCACGTCCTGCGCAAAACAGCGCCGGAGGATCCCGCCGTCTTTGACAAGTACGATTTTGATCACAACGGCAAGCTGACCACCGCCGATGTCAAGGGTATTCTGCAACGCGTGGTGCACAGCGACACCAATACGCTCCAGGAGATCGATTTCCTGCCCCCCGAGGCGAACGACTGGCTGAGTCCCGTGCAGACCACCAGCGGTGTGCCCAGTGTGGTGTCGGTCAAGGATGCGGCGACCGGTCAGATGTTCCAGAACATCGGCGGCACCTGGCCGTATGCAGCGTACGTTTACGATCAGAAGCTGTTGCTTCCCGCGAGCGCGGTGATCGAATACGATCTGACCGTGAACTGCTCGGCAACCAGCATCAATTTCTATATCAACGGCAGTATTCCCGACCTCGAAGGCGACCGCCTGATGGACGATGTCGCGGGACGCCACTATTTCAAGCTCAACTCCTATATTTCCTCCACCAACATCGATCCGGGCTCGGGCGACCTGACCAAGGGTACGTATAAGGGCTCGGTGCGCGTCGGCGACATTGCGCTTCCCGAAGCTTGCACCGGCACCGACCTGCTGTGGGTCAGCGGTCTGAAGGTGTACGCGGTCGGCGCGGACAAAGCGGCGCTGACCATCCGTTCGCTGAAGGTGGTCGGCTATGTTGATCCGCTGGATCGCGCCGTTTCGACCGATCCCTATGAAGCGATCCGCTCGCCGCTGGTCAACGACGCCGAAACCGAAGGACTCGGTGCGCTCACGGGTATAGAGCTGTATGTCAACGGCGAACGCTCCACCGCGTCGAGCATCGTCACCACGCAGGACAACAAAAAAATCTATAACACCACGCTCTATCGCCGCGTCGTCAACTATACCGACGGCTACAGCATCGACGTGCCGTTCGACTGGCAGGAGGACTATTCGCTGGCGGCGTTGCGCACACGATATGAAAATGCGCATTATACGCTGACCGCGTCCTACGAAACCCAAAACCCCTACGGCAACAAGCCCGACAGCTGGAACACCTATCTGACCGAATGGATCGCGCGTCAGTTCGGCAACAGCGCATTCCTTTCGGCAAACAACCTCGCCAACGCCCGCACCCCCATCGTCTCCACGACGATGCTGTCGGGCTATGAGGTGCGGCAGTACGACATCGTCATCAACGACAATGCCAACATCGACAAGCCGTATTACAGCATCGCCATTGTGCGTCCGGAGACCGACTATGTGCGCTTCCACCTGTTTGTGCTCAAATCCGACGCGCCCACCGCGACTGTGATGGAACAGCTGGTCAAATCCTTCAAGCCGGTGACGCACACGGGTAAGGCGGTCAACTCGCAGGGACAGTACAACGTCACCGTCCCGACGAACTGGAGCGCAGAAACCAAGGCGTATTACGAGAAGCTGGTTACGCAGGAAACCACCGATTGGGGCTTCTTCTCGGCGAGTATGGTGGCGAAGGACGATTCCGCCTACAACTCGCAGAACGATAAAATCAGCACCGAATACGATCGTATTTCCTCGGCGATCGGACAGGATTATGACATCATGCCGACCTACACGCACCTGTCCTACAGCGGTAAATACAATGCATTCCCCATCGATATGGCGAATAAGTATGCGGGCGGCAACGGCTTCAACGGCAAGCCTGTCCTGCAGTTCACCTATCAGTTTACCGACAATAACAACACCGATCTCAACGCCAAGACACCGATGTTTGATATCCTGCGCGGCAAGCACGACGCGCAGTTCCGCACTCTGGCGAAGTCCATCAAATCCTACGGCAAGCCGGTGCTGTTCCGCCTGAACAACGAGATGAATACCGACTGGACCAGCTGGAGCGGCATTGTGACCTTGCTCGATCCCGATATCTTTGTGATGACGTGGGAACGCCTGTATCGCATCTTTGAAGAAGAGGGCGTCAACAACTGCATCTGGATCTTCAACCCCGTCAACGTCACGACGCCGTATTGCTCGTGGGGCGAGGAGCTGTGCTACATGCCCGATGAATCCACCGTGCATATTCTCGGTCTGACCGGTTACGAAATGGGCAACAACTCGACGCTCAGCTCGTTCCAGGCTATGTACAAGGCGCTCTACAACAAAGAGAGCCCCTACTACAGCAACATGCCGTGGGTCATCTCCGAGTTTGCGGCGGGTGCCGGCGGCGAAAAGCAGTATAACTGGAGCACCGATCAGTGGGATACCACCGTCAAGGCGCGCAACGCCGCTAAGCAGAAGATCTGGATTGAGGAGATGTTCTTCTGCCTCAACAACCGCCACTTCACCGATCACGCCTTCTGCCGCAACATCAAAGGCGCGGTGTGGTTCAGCGTCAATGACTACACAAAGATCGACGGCACCAACTATATCCTGAACTACCTGGCGCTCGACGAGAATCGCGCCGATGCGCTTGCCGCGTTCAGGGAAGGATTGAATCCGACCGAATAAACCATTTGTAAAAAGCCGTCAGCTCTTTGAGCCGGCGGCTTTTTTGCGGAAACGGCATCCCGCTTCGGCGAGAGACGGTTGACGAACGCGATGTTTTTTGGTACACTGAAGATACTTTGAACAACAAGGAAAAGGTGACGATATGAAACGAATCTGGATTGTATTGTGTGTGATGGCATTGTTGCTGTGCGGATGCGGCACGGCGAACGAGGAGCCCCTGACGTCGACCGACACGGCAGGCGATGTGCAGCCCTATTTCCCTGAGGAAGCGATTCCCGTGGTGGTGCCGCTGGTCGAGAGACTGGAGAATGGCGACATTCAGGCGACCATTCACGGCGGACTGCTTATCGATGACGAAAGCGAGGAGCTGACCGAGGCACAGGTGGCGGACGGATTTATCGGTGCCGTGCGCAACGAGGATCGCTCGGTGACCTATACCATCGCGGGCGATCGGTATGAGGCGTTCCTGGAAAAGCACAAGCAGATTTGCCGCGACGCCATCGTCAACGGAGCGGCGAGCGGTGCGTTTGAATCGGTCTATAAGGTGGAGGTCAACGAGGATTTCTCGTTCATGACCGGCACCGCCGAAACGGAAGGTTACAGCGGTCTGGATGCGGGCGAAGCGTGCTTCCAGTCGGCGATTTATGCCATCCGTGCCCAGGCATTTGATATCAACGCGCCCGGCACCTGCGTGATGGTGGTGGTGGACGAATCCACCGGCGCCGAGCACGAGCGCCACACCTACCCCGATGAATTTCATCTGTTCCCCGCCGACTGACGACAGCTCGGTCTGAACAGGAACGCGCAAGCGGCGTTGCAGCAGGCTCAAGAAAACACGGCATAGACAAGCCGCCCGAAATCAACCGGATTTCGGGCGGCTTGATGTTTTCATCAGACAACCACCAGCTCTGCTGGTGGGCAAAAGAGCTTTAGCTATGGATAGTTC
>JAZQHP010000033.1:0-9281 GCA_045540655.1 Acutalibacteraceae bacterium | reverse complement strand
GATTTCAATAGCAATTAGTTGTAACGCTTACGAGCAACATAGGAGGTGTGCAGGGCGTGATGCGCCTTGTGACCGCCGATGCCGTCGAAGTAGTTGTCGTACAGCTCCTTCACCACGGGAGACTCATGCGACTTGCGCAGGGTCATCGCCGCGTCCTGATCGTACAGCGCCTTCGCACGCGCGGACTTCAGATCCACGGTATTCAGCACCGACGCAGGCTGGATGGGCTGACCGCCGCCCGTGACGCAACCGCCGGGGCAGCACATGATTTCGACGAAGTGCCAGGGCGCCGTGCCGTCCTTGATCTTCGCCATCACTTCGTTGGCCGCTTTCAGACCGCTGGCGACAGCGACCTTGACTTCGAGACCCGCGATGTTGTAGGTAGCTTCCTTGAGGCTCGCCGTGCCGCGCAGTTCGGTGAAGTCGACCGCTTCCTGGCTCTCGCCGGTCAGCCAGTCGTTCGCCGTACGGAGCGCCGCTTCCATAACGCCGCCGGTCGCACCGAAGATGACTGCCGCGCCGGTATCCTCACCGAGGGGGCTGTCGAACTCTTCGTCGGGCAGAGCGGTGAACTGCAGACCCGCCGTCTCGATCATACGAGCGAGCTCACGGGTGGTCAGCGCGAAATCGACGTCGGGCACGCCCGCCGCAGACTCGTCTTCGCGACCCACTTCGAACTTCTTCGCCGTACAGGGCATGATCGCCACAGACACGATGTTTTTGGGATCGATGCCCATCTTCTCCGCGTAGTAGGTCTTGATGACCGCACCCGCCATTTGTTGCGGGGACTTGCAGGAGGACAGGTGAGCAAGCTGATCGGGATAGTAGAACTCCGCGAACTTAACCCAACCGGGCGAGCAGGAGGTGATCATCGGCAGCACGCCGCCGTTCTTCACGCGACCCACAAACTCGTTGGCTTCCTCGACGATGGTGAGGTCCGCCGCAAAGTCGGTGTCAAACACCTTGTCGAAGCCGAGGCGACGCAGCGCCGCAACCATTTTGCCTTCCACGTTGGTGCCGATGGGCATGCCGAAGCACTCGCCCAGCGCCGCACGGATGGAGGGAGCGGTCTGCACCACGACGACCTTCTCGGGATCGGCGAGCGCCGACCACACCTTCGCGGTGTCGTCCTTCTCGGCGAGAGCGCCGGTCGGGCAGACCACGACGCACTGACCGCAGGACACGCAAGGCGTATCGTTGAGGTTCTTCTCAAACGCGCAGGAGATGTGGGTGTCGATGCCGCGATCATTCGCGCCGATGACAGACACAAACTGCTCGTTGCACTTTGCAACGCAGCGGCGGCAAAGGATGCACTTGTTGTTATCACGCACGAGGTGCGGAGCGGACTCGTCCAGCTCAAACTGCGGGCGGAAGCCGTCGTAGGTGCCGTTGTCTTCCACGCCGTAATCACGGCACAGCTTCTGCAGTTCGCAATTGGTGGAGCGCACGCAGGACAGGCACTTCTTCTCGTGGGTGGAGAGGATCAGCTCGAGGGTGGTTTTACGGGCGGCACGTACCTTTTCCGTGTTGGTCTGCACTTCCATGCCTTCCGCCACGGGGTACACACACGCCGTCACCATACCGCGCGCGCCGGTCGCTTCGACCATGCAGATGCGGCAAGCGCCGATCTCGTTGATATCTTTGAGGTAGCACAGGGTGGGGATTTCCACGCCCGCATACCGAGCGGCTTCCAAAATGGTGGAGCCTTTGGGCACGCTGACCGCAATGCCGTTAATTTTAACATTTACCATTTCCATTTCGCAGCGTACTCCTTTCTTATTCTTTAATGATCGCGCCGAACTTACAGTTGCCCATGCACACGCCGCACTTGATGCACTTCGCGGTGTCGATTTCGACGGAGGGCAGCTTGTGACCGGGAGCGATGTAATCGGTCTTGGAAATCGCGTCCACCGGGCAGTTCTTCATGCACTTGCCGCAGCCGATGCACTTGTCGGCAACAACCTTGAACTGGAGCATGGATTTGCAGACGCCCGCGGGGCACTTCTTGTCAACCACGTGCGCAATGTACTCGTCGCGGAAGAAGCGCAGAGTGGACAGCACGGGGTTAGGAGCGGTCTGACCCAGACCGCACAGCGAGTTCGCCTTGATGTACTCGCAGAGCTCTTCCATACGGTCGATGTCTTCGAGGGTGCCTTTGCCTTCGGTGATCTTATCGAGGATCTCGAGCAGGCGCTTGGTACCGACACGGCAGGGCGTGCACTTACCGCAGGACTCGTCAACGGTGAACTCGAGGAAGAACTTCGCGATGTCGACCATACAGGTGTCTTCGTCCATGACGATCAGACCGCCCGAACCCATCATACAGCCGATGGCGGTGAGGTTGTCATAGTCGATCTCGGTGTCGATCAGGTGAGCGGGGATACAACCGCCGGAAGGACCGCCGGTCTGCGCTGCCTTGAACTTCTTGCCGCCGGGGATGCCGCCGCCGATGTCGTAAACGACCTCGCGCAGGGTAGTACCCATGGGGATTTCCACCAGACCGGTGTGGTTGATGTTACCGCCGAGCGCGAACACCTTGGTGCCCTTCGAACGCTCGGTACCCATCGACGCAAACCAATCCGCGCCGCGCAGAATGATCTGCGGGATGTTCGCGAAGGTTTCCACGTTGTTTTCCACGGTGGGTTTGCCGAACAGACCCTTGACCGCCGGATAGGGAGGACGCGGACGAGGCTCGCCGCGGTTGCCTTCGATGGAGGTCATCAGCGCGGTTTCCTCACCGCACACGAACGCGCCGGCGCCCAGACGGATCTCCATGTCGAAATCAAAGCCGCTGTCAAAGATGTTTTTGCCGAGCAGACCGTATTCACGCGCCTGGTCGATCGCAATCTGCAGACGGTTAACCGCGATCGGATACTCCGCACGGACATACACATAGCCTTGGGTTGCGCCGATCGCGTAGCCCGCGATCGCCATCGCTTCGATGAGGGCGTGGGGGTCGCCTTCCAGAACCGAACGGTCCATGAACGCGCCGGGGTCGCCTTCGTCGGCGTTACAAACAACGTACTTCTGGTCCGCCTTGTTCATCGCGGTGAGCGACCACTTGCGACCGGTGGGGAAGCCGCCGCCGCCGCGACCACGCAGGCCGGAATCGGTGATGATCTGGATGACCTGCTCGGGGGTGTACTCGGTCAAGCACTTACCCAGCGCCGCATAGCCGTCCATACCGATGTATTCGTCGATATTTTCGGGGTTGATGACACCGCAGTTACGCAGCGCCACACGAACCTGCTTCTTGTAGAAGCCGGTCTCGTTCAGCGAGACGTTGACACCCGCGGGAACGGGTTCCGCATCGCCCGTATCGTTGTACACCAGGCGCTCGACCAGACGGCCCTTGAGCAGGTGCTCTTTAACGATTTCTTCCACGTCGCTCTCTTCCACACGGCTGTAGAAGGTGCCTTCCGGGTAGATGATGACAACGGGACCCAGAGCGCACAAACCGAAGCAACCGGTCTGCACGATCTTCACTTCTTCGGCGAGGCCGTTCGCTTCCAGATGCTGTGCAAAGGCTTCCTGAAGCTTCGCACTGCCCGACGAAGTACAACCGGTACCGCCGCAGATCAATACATGTGAACGAATCATACTGCTATCCCTCCAACTTATTCAGCGTTGCCGACCGTGTACTCCGCCACAACCGTTCCGCCTTTGATATGCTTCTCAACGATCTCCTTGACCTTGTCAGGAGTCAGTTTGACATAGGTAGTCTTGGTGTCGCCCTCGAACACCTCCGCCACAGGCTCATACTGGCAAATGCCGATGCAGCCCGTCTGCGTGACGGTTGCTTCGCCGGTCAGACCGGCTTCGTTGATCGCTTCCACGAACGCGTTCAGAACGGGACGAGCGCCCGCCGCGATACCGCAGGTCGCCATGCCGACGACGATGCGCTTCTCGCTCGCGCCTTCGCGAATAACAACCTTTTCCTTCATTTTGTCTCGGATTGCTGCGAGTTCTGCCAACGATTTCATATGATCAGATCCTTTCTGTATAATAGCCTTTTTTATGAAACGGTCGATTCGTACTGCTCGCGCAGATACGCTTCGATCCATTGCAAGACTTCAAATGCTCCGAGCGACACATCCTCCCCCAGCACCGCACGAAGCTCGGCGGTATCGAGCGCGACCTCGCGGTCGGGTGTCGTGTGGGTGAAGACGAAATCAATCGTCGGAGAGCCCTGGATAAGCGTCGTCATGGTGGAGATCATGTCTCCGAGCGGCGTGAAATCCAGGTGGTTCTTGTGAAACACCGCCGTCACCGTGGTGCCGTGGGCATCGGGTGACTCCTCGACGGTATCCGAGCGGATCGTCACGCTTCCGCCCGTCTGCTCCGCCGCCAACGTTAAGAGCGGCACACCCATGCCGACCTTGCGGGTCGTGCGGGTGGTGTAAAACGGGTTGGCAAGCTGTCTGACAATCTCCTCGGTCATGCCGCAACCGTTGTCCTCGATGACGAGCGTCAACGTGTCGTCGGTTTCCGTGATCGCAATGCGGATGCGGGTGGCGCCCGCCTTGACGGAGTTCATCGTGATGTCCAGAATGTTGAGTGACAATTCCTTCATCGGTATCCCTCCATCGCCTTGGCGGCGGCGCGCAACCGTTCAAAGAAGCGCGCCCGTACCAGCTCACTGCTGTACGGCTCGTCGTCGATCTCCACCGTCGCATTCTCCTCGCGGATCGCGCACAGATGATGCGCATCCGAGCCGCACACAAACAACACATCCTGCAGGATCGGGTACTGCTCGCGCAGACCTTCGATCTTGGCGGGGTCGTTCACCTCGGCGATGCCGAAGGGCGGATCCTCGGGAAATGTACCAAGGACGGCGACGATGCCGTTCGAGGGACGGTCGATGTGGGCCGGATAGCACACACCGCCATGCGCGACGCACAGCGCCGCGGCGCGTTCCAGAGGAAGCTGTGTGGCGTTGGGGAGAAAGTGCGGCTCGATGCCGACCACCTCGTCCATGCCGTTCATGATCATCTGATCCCCGAAAATATCGGGGCGGTTGTCCACAAGCATGCGCTGCTTCGCGACCACGCCGTCAAACGCCAACGCCTGTTCGAGCGTTTCAAACAAGCAACACAGATGAATGTCCTCCGCGGTCGTCAGCTCCATGCCCGCGATGGGGATGATGCCGTAACGCTTGGCGGCTTCAAAAAAGCCGGGACAGTTTCTGGTGGTGTTGTGGTCGGTCAGCGCCATGATCTGCAGTCCGCACACCGCGCCCATGCCCGTCATATTGTTGGGAGTCATGTCGTCCTCCGCACAGGGGGACAGGCAGGAATGCATGTGCAGATCGTACGTGTACGTGCTCATACCGCATCCTCGCGCAGCGCCGTGCCGATCGCTTCGCACAGGGCGAAGGTCGAACGGTCATCGCCGAGCAGGGTGATGCCCTTCGCCTGAGCGGCTTGAAGCACGTCATCTTCGACGGTCACGCCTTCGGCAAGCACCACGCACGCCACGTCGCTTAAGGATGCGACGGCGAGCACGTTGATATTGGTCATAATGGTGACCCAGGCATCGCCCTCCCGGGCACGCCCCATCACCCAGCTGAGCAGGTCGCCCGCGTAGCCGCCCGTGACCTCGCGGTCGGGGTCAGCCACCGTGATCGCGCGCAGTCCCAGGCGTTCTGTCAACGCTCCCACTGTCATGCGATCACTCCTTTCGCGGCGGTCCGATACGGCGGCGGCGCAATTCCGCGCATTCCGCTTTCAGCTGTTCGCACAGGCGGATCACACAATCCTCCTGCGACGCCTCTCCCTTCACCACGTCCTCCGCGAAGGCGCGGCAGGTCGGCGCTCCGCACGAGCCGCAGTCGAGACCGGGCAGATCCGCCACCAGGCGTCGGATCTCACTCATGCGTCGCATGGATTCCACCATGCTGTCCGCCAGACGGGTAATGGGTCGGCATTGCGGTTTGTCGGAGAACATCACCGTATCGGGTACGGCGTTGTCCTCGTCCTCGCCGAGGAAATTCTGCGACACCGGCAGATACCGCCGAAGCGTCTGCAGACGGGTACGGGCGATGTACGGATTTTCCACCGCGAGCACGCCGCCCACGCAACCGCCTTCGCACGCGTTGAGTTCGATGAACTCCAGCTGCGGCAGTTTGCCGGTTTCAATCTCGTCGAGCACGGCGATCACGTTGCGGATGCCGTCGGCAGCGAGATAGCTTTCGTTGAACACCGCGGACGATTCGCCGCCCGACATAGCCCAACTGATGCCGATCATGCCCGAATGGGACACGGGGGTCGGCACTTTATCTTTTTTCATCACATTGATAAGCGCGAAGTAGACATCCTGCATGGACACCACCGCATCGATCCCGCTTTCGTGGGAACCGAAGCCCTGTGCCACATAGCTGACCTTCGCGGGACACGGCGAGATAAAACACACGCCGATGTCTTTATCGGAGAATTGCGGATGCTCGGCTTTCGCTCTTTCTCTGGCGAGCCGGGCGGCGACTTCCATCGGCGGCAACATCGGCAGAATGTTGTCATACAGTGACGGGAAGCGCAACGCGATCAGCCGCACGATGGCGGGACAAGCCGAACTGATGATGGGCTTTTTGATGCCCTCTTTGTGAATGTAACGCCGCGTGTAAGCGGACACCAGTTCCGCGGCGGCAGACACCTCAAACACATCGTCAAAGCCGATGTCGAGAAGCCCCTGCAACACATAGTCCACATCATCCAGATTTTCGAACTGCCCGTACAGCGACGGCGCAGGCAACGCAATCTTCCATCGGAAGCCGTCCATGGCCTCCAGTTTCTGGTAATTCGCCTTTTTGGCCTGGTTCGGGCATACCCGTATGCATTGACCGCAGTCGATGCATCGATCCGCGTCGATGACCGCGTGTTTGTCGCGGATGCGGATCGCCTCGGTGGGACAATGCTTTAAACAAGTCGTACACCCGTTGCATTTTGAAACATCCAGGCAAACGGAATGTTTATACCTTTTCATGTCCTGATTCCCTTACGACCAAACTTGATTTTTACGCCGCCAGATCCACCCTCATGGTGATGGTGGTTCCGACACCCGGCGTAGAGTCGATGTGCATGTAGTCCGTATAACGCTTCATGTTGGGCAAGCCCATGCCGGCGCCGAAGCCCAGCGAGCGGACATTGTCGGGAGCGGTGGAGAAACCCTCCTGCATCGCCTGTTGAATGTTCGGGATGCCGGGACCGGTGTCCGTGAGGATGATCTGTACGCTCTCCTCCTCCACGACCATTTCGGCAACACCGCCGCCGGCGTGGATGACCATGTTGATCTCGCCTTCATACATCGCGATGGACACGCGGCGGATGATGTCGGGCGCAACCCCGAGCTCGCGCAGAATCTTTTTGACCTGCACCGAAGCCTGTCCCGCAGACGTGAAATTGTCCCCGTCTACTTCAAAGCGGAAACGCAACGCCTCTTCACTCATGGACGGCTCCTTTTCCGAGCCCCGCCGTATACAACAGACCGCACGCCTCGTACATCCGCTTGGATGTCGACATCAGCGTGATGCCCGCTTCCGCGGCAAGCTCCACCATGTCCTCGCTCGGGCGCTTGGAACGGACGAACACGATGCAGATCATGTCCATCATTTGCGCCGTGCGGATCACCTGCGTATTGACCAGACCGGTCAGCAATACTGCCTGATCCTTGACATACGCCAGCACATCGCTCATCATGTCACTGCCGCACGCGGAATGCACATCGTTGTCGAGGGTTTCCTCGCCCACGATCAGCTCCGCTTCCAGCAGCTCTTGAATTTGACGAATTCTCATATACTTTTGATTCCTTTACGCTTGATATTTCGCAAGAATCGCGGGGACATCATCCACAGTCAGACGACCGTGCACGTCCTCGTTGACCGTCAGAACGGGGGCCAGACCGCACGCGCCGATACAACGGCACGCCGTCAGCGAGAAACGACCGTCAGCGGTGCATTCGTCCGCGCCGATGCCAAGCAGTTCGGACAGCTTGTTGAAGATGTCGCCCGAGCCCTTAACATAGCAAGCGGTACCAAGGCACACGGAAATGTTGTATTCGCCCTTGGGGGACAGCGAGAACTGCGCGTAGAACGTGGCAACGCCGTACACCTTCTCGACCGACACGCCCATACCGTCGGCAATCATTTCCTGCACCTCGAACGGCAGATAGCCGTAAATATCCTGGGCGTCCTGCATCACTTTCATCAGGCGGCTGGAATCGTGCTTGTTGGCATCGATCACGGCCTTCAGCTGTGCTTCCTGCTCAGGAGTGCCTTTGAAAGGCAGAGTGCTTCTTTTCTTTTGCATAAAGCGGTTCCTCCCTCTTAAATCTTATGCTGGTCTGCGCGGGTGCGGACGCAGTCCGCCCCCAGCGTAGACTTGTACACTTCATTATACCGCATACAATTCGGTTTTGCAATCGTATTCGGGCAGTTTTTTGCGGAATTTGTTAAAAATTTATCAGTTTTTTGCGCTTGATGACGCCCTTTTCCTCTGTTTTTTCGGTTAGCAAAAACTAACTTCACCCTCCCCTTCTTGTCCGGCAAAAAAAGAACCACCGATGTCCGAACAGACATCGGTGGTTCAAACGTATAAAAACTCAGCTGCCCGACACAATGCGATACAGTATGAACGCATCCATCATATCGATGGCGCCGTCGCCGTTCATGTCGGCAACCAGCGATTGCATCTCATCCAGCTGTCCGCCGGATGCCGCCGTAAACAGCGTGAACGCATCCATCATATCGAGCTGCCCGTCGGCTTCCACGTCGCCGAGCAGGGTCGGCACCTTGATCTTCAGGCCGCCGTTGACAACACGCGTATTGTACTCGGTCCGATCGTTCTTGCAGGCGAGCGGCTTCTTCACGGTAAACATCTCGCTGTCGCTTGTAACATCCTCCATCGCCTCGAAGGTCAGCACCGCCAGCACTTCCCCGTCGGCACCGTCATGAGCGGTAGCGGACATGCCCGTGATCCATACCTCGCCGACCGTCGGATCCTCCTGTTCGGGGGTTTCCGGCGTGCGCACGAGGTGCAGGTCGAATTCGGCAAGATACCCCGCCTCTTCACCCGACACAAAGCGGAACTTCGTCTGATCATAGCCGAGCTTGAACTCGATCATCGCGATGTTGTCCACCGCCTCGGTGCGGACTTCAATCCGTACGAGTTCGCCCGCCTTGACGCTGGTCGCCTCATAAGTCGAAATCGTGAAGGCCAGCTCTTCCCCGGGCACCGTTGTAGTGGTGGTCGTAGTAGTGGTGGTTGTGGTAGTCGTCGTAGTAGTGGTGG
>JAZQHP010000032.1:0-65973 GCA_045540655.1 Acutalibacteraceae bacterium | reverse complement strand
GTTCGCCGTAGCAAGCTGTACTATCTGCGTGACCGCGTGGGTAAGGCTGCGAAGGTTAAGGAGCGCCTGTAATCCGAAAAGTGCACATAAGGGAGGACGATTTTTCGTCCTCCCTTATCTTTTATGCTGAAACTGAAAATTCACAGTTTTTTCTCTTTTCATTTTCTTGAATCTATGTTATACTTAAATAAATAGGGACAAAAATCGGTTTGGTTTTTACAGGAGGCGTTTGACGCTTATGAATCAGGAAACATCCACTCAAAAACAAAAAGTATCTGCGATTGAATCCGTTTATGATTTCGTGGAAGTTGCTGTCTTCGCGTTGGTGATGGTGGCGGTTTTGTTTGCCTTCTTCATCCGCATTGTCGGTGTGGACGGCTCGTCCATGCAGGACACCTTGCAGGATGGGGATCGTCTGTTGCTCACGAAAGCATTTTACACGCCTGAACGCGGCGATATCATCGTCGTTAACCGTGATAACAATACGCCCGTTATCAAACGTGTGATTGCCGTGGCCGGCGATACGGTAAAAATCGATCCTGTGAATGCGTGTGTCATTCTGAACGGAAAAGCGCTCGACGAAAGCGCTTACATTCATTATCCGACTTATCCCGAAGGATTGGCGGGTGAGGTGACCGTTCCCGAAGGATGCGTTTTCGTACTCGGCGATCATCGCAACAATTCCCACGACAGCCGTAAAAATGATCTGAGGTTTATTCCCGAAGAACAGATCGTCGGTAAAGCCGTGTTTCGTTTTTATCCACTTGATGCAATTGGTGGCATCTACGATAATTACGAAGTGAAATAACACAGATAAGAAGGTGGTCTTGTGGAACACAGCAAACCGATCCAATGGTTTCCGGGACACATGGCAAAAACGAGACGCAAGCTGAAAGAAAGCCTGGGTCTTGTGGATATGGTGATCGAGATTATCGATGCACGGATTCCCATGAGCAGTCGGAATCCCGAAATCGATCAGTTGACCGCAGGAAAGCCGCGACTGATTATTATGAATAAGGCGGATATGGCGGACGATAACGCCACTCGCCGCTGGGTGACTTTTTTTCAGTCGCAAGGGCATTATGTACTTCCCGCTGACTGTAAAACCGGCAAAGGACTCCAGAAGCTCGAGAGCGTGCTGGAGGAAGCGTTGGCTTCACAAAGAGAAATCTGGAATCAGAAGGGCATGGTCGGTCGCCCGGTACGTGCGATGGTGGTCGGTATTCCGAACGTCGGAAAATCCACCTTTATCAATCGTATGGCGCGGGCGTCCAAGGCAAAAACCGAAGATCGTCCCGGCGTAACTCGCGGCAACCAGTGGTTTACCTTGCCTTCAGGTGCGCAATTGCTGGACACTCCCGGTGTTTTGTGGCCGAAATTTGAGGATCAGGAAGCCGCGTTGCGGTTGGCGTTTACCGGTGCGATCCGCGATCAGATTCTGGATGTTGAGGAACTGGCGTGTGATCTTGTGATGCTTCTTGCTACCCATTATCGACCGTTTTTCCTTGAGAGATATAAACTTGAAGAACCGCTCCCTGAGACGTCTTATGAGTTACTCGAGGCGGTCGGTCGCAAGCGCGGTATGTTGATTTCGCGTGGCGAAGTGGACACACTTCGTGCCGCCAATATGCTCCTTGATGAATATCGATCGGGGCGTTGCGGGCGCATCACGTGGGAGTTCCCTCCCGAAAAGAAAGGTTGACTCGGCATGAACGTGTTGACGGAATTTGATGAGCAATTTCGTGCAGATGATTTGTTTTTGCTTTGTGGGGTGGACGAAGCCGGACGCGGCCCCTTTGCCGGTCCTGTGTGTGCGGCCGCCGTCATATTGCCTCAAGGTGTCGAAATTGACGGGCTTAACGACTCCAAAAAACTGACCGAAAAGAAACGCGAAGCGTTGTTTCCGCAGATTTGTGAAAAAGCGCTGGCATATTCCATTGCGTTTGCGACGGTCGAGGAAATCGAGGAGATGAATATTCTCGAAGCAACCATGACGGCTATGAGACGTGCGGTTGAGGGGCTTTCTGTCACGCCGTCGCACATTTTAATTGACGGCAACCGCGTGCCTGCCGACCTTCCGTGTCCGGCACAGTATGTTATCAAAGGGGATGCGTTGTCTGCTTCGGTTGCCGCGGCGTCGGTTCTTGCCAAGGTAAGCCGTGACCGCCTGATGCTGGAGCTTGATCGCGAATATCCGCAATACGGATTTGCCGCACACAAGGGATACGGCACGAAAGTACACTGTGATGCTATTTTGCGGTACGGTGTTTTGCCTTGCCATCGCCGCAGTTTTCTGAAAAAGTTATTCGCCAAAGCGGAGGGATAAATCCCATGCATACCACAACCAAAGGCATTGCGGGAGAGGTGATTGCGGCGCGATTTTTGCGAGAAAAAGGCTATCGCGTCATGTCATCCAACTATCATTCCCGCTTTGGAGAGATCGATATCATTGCACAGGACGGGCTGTACATTGTTTTTGTGGAAGTGAAAGCCCGTTCCGAGCATGCAGAAATCCTGCCGCGTGAAGCGGTAACTCACAGCAAACAGCAAAAGATTTTGCGCACCGCATCCATGTATATGCGGGCGTATCCATCCAATCTGCAACCGCGGTTTGATGTAGTAGAAGTGTGGGTTTCCGATGAGGATCCGATGATTCCGACCCAGATCGATCATCTGATCAGTGCGTACGAAGCCGGAGATCTACACGAAGCATTTTGATTGGTTTTTAATGTGAATCCTTTGATCTTTGAGAAGGAATGCGTTAGAATATTGACCGTTATCAATACGGAGGAGGATGTGTAATGCAGTACAACAGCACACGAAACAGTGGGGTAAGCGTGGATGCCGCGCGTGCCATCACACAAGGTATTTCCAAAGACGGAGGACTGTTTGTCCCCGATCATTTTCCGACACTGACCGCTGACGAAATTGCGTCTTTGGTGGAGCTTTCGTACGTGGATCGAGCGACGTATGTGTTGAAAAAGTATCTGACTGATTTTACCGAGGAAGAAGTCGCCGAGTGTACCGCGGCGGCGTATTCGCTTGAGCGTTTCCGTCATGAGGAGATTGCACCTCTCCAAGTTCTTGATGATCAAGCATACATTTTGGAGCTTTGGCACGGACCGACCTGTGCTTTCAAGGATATGGCGTTGCAGATTTTGCCGCATCTGATGCGTGTGTCGGCGGGTAAAACCTCCGATGGCCAAGAGATCGTCATCCTGGTTGCGACGTCCGGCGATACCGGCAAAGCGGCCTTGGAAGGCTCCCGCGACGCTGCGAACACCCGTATTCTGGTGTTTTATCCCGAAGACGGTGTCAGCCCGATGCAGAAACTGCAGATGGTCACACAGGAAGGTGCTAATGTTTCTGTGTGCGCCATTCGCGGTAACTTTGACGATGCCCAGACCGGCGTAAAAACCATCTTTACCGATGCTGAGGTTGCGAAAATGCTTGCCGATAACGGCATGATGTTCTCGAGCGCCAACTCCATCAACTGGGGCCGTCTCGTGCCGCAGATCGTCTATTACGTCTCGGCGTATTGCGATCTGATCCGTAAAGGAGCCATCCGAAACGGTGATCCCATGAATGTGGTTGTTCCCACGGGCAATTTCGGTAACATTCTGGCGGCGTATTATGCGAAACGTATGGGTCTGCCGATTGCAAAACTGATCTGCGCTTCCAACCGTAACCGTGTGTTGACCGATTTCATTTCGACGGGCACTTACAACCGCAACCGCGATTTCTATACAACTTCTTCGCCGTCGATGGATATTTTGATTTCGTCGAATCTCGAACGCCTCCTGTACGAGCTTTGCGACCGTTCGGACGAAACCATCCGCGAGCTGATGACCGCGTTGTCTGAAGACGGCGAATACACCGTCTCGGCGGATGTCATGCAAAAAATGAAAGAGTTGTTTGTCGGCGGATGCTGTGACGATGTGCAAACAGCGGAAACCATTCGCAATATCTTTGAAAAGTATAACTATCTGTGCGATACGCATACGGCTGTGGCGGTGCATGTGTATGAGGACTATCGCCGTACTTCCGGCGATACAACGCCGACGGTGATTGCGTCGACGGCAAATCCCTACAAGTTCTCTGACAGTGTTCTTAAGGCGCTGGATGTCGACACGGCTTCTATGGATGAATTTGAAAAGGTGGAAGCGCTCAATCGTACGACAAACGAAGCGGTTCCGGCGCCGCTCGACGGTCTGCGCGGCAAAACGCCGCGTTTCAACGGCGTGTGCGATAAAGAGAACATGCGTCAGGTTGTTTATGACATGCTGAATATCTGAAAATCAAAGGAGGGTGCAGAATGGCGTTGTATGCGATAGCTGATCTGCACCTTTCTTTTGGTACGGATAAGCCTATGGATGATTTTCCCGGTTGGCGCGGCTATGTGGATCGCCTGAAAGCGAACTGGCTCGAATGCATATCTGACAAGGATACGGTTGTCATTGCGGGGGATATATCCTGGGGAATGAGCCTGCCGCAGGCACTGGAGGATTTTCGCTTTTTACAGGAATTACCCGGACGCAAACTGCTCCTGAAAGGCAACCACGATTATTGGTGGGATACCCGACGTAAAATGGATCGGTTTTTAACCGAAAATGGACTGGATACGCTGACGATTGTGCATAACGACTGTTATGATTTGTCGGATGGTCGCGCCGTTTGTGGTACACGCGGCTGGTTTTATGATGCGGAAGCGGATGCCGACAAAAAAATACTGATGCGTGAAATCGGTCGCTTGCAAATGTCGGTTAATGCCGCTCGTCAGGCAGGACTGAAACCGATCGTTTTCTTACATTATCCTCCTGTATTTGCGGGTGTTGTTTGCGAGGAAATGCTTGCCGCATTGCAGGAACTTCACGTGGATTGTTGTTATTACGGGCATATCCACGGCAAAGGAGCGATTCAAAAAGCGTTTCAGGGGAACTATCAAGGCGTGTCCATGCGTTTGATATCGGGAGATGCTTTGCAGTTTTGTCCGATAGCGATCCCTTGATAACAAGCCAAACTTCGTTGAAAAATTCTGTGAAATCGCAGAGTTTTTTTGGAAAAAGGGTGGAAAAACCATTCTCTTTATGCTATAATCTTTACTATTGTGTATGCGTAAGGCTTGCTTTGCGCACATTTAGGTTAGGAGGAACAAAAAATGAACTTGAAATCTACCACTGTTAAAGAGACCAACCGCGTGGAGTTGGAAATCGAAGTGACCGCAGAGGAGTTTGAAGCTGCTGTTGCGAAAGCGTACAAAAAGAACGTCCGCAAGATGACCATTCCCGGCTTCCGTAAAGGTAAGGCGCCCCGTCACATCGTGGAGAAGCTCTACGGCGAAGGCGTGTTCTACGAAGAGGCTATGAACGACGTGTATCCCGAGGCGCTCGACGCGGCGATCAAAGAGTCCGGCTACGAATATGTCGAAGACAAAATCGATCTGGATGTTGTGTCTGTCGGCAAAGAAGGCCTGGTGTTCAAAGCGGTTATTACTGTGAAGCCTGAAGTGACCGTCAGCCAGTATAAGGGTCTCGAAGCGACCAAGACCGTCAAGGAAGTTACCGATGAAGATGTGGATGCCGAGATCGCGAAGCTGCAAGAGCGCAACTCCCGCATGGTGTCCGTGGAAGATCGTGCGGCCGCGATGGGCGACACCGTGGTGTTTGATTTCGAAGGCTTTGTGGATGACGTTGCGTTTGACGGCGGCAAAGCGGAGAAATTCTCACTCGTTCTCGGTTCGGGTCAATTTATCCCCGGCTTTGAGGAGCAAATTGTCGGTAAGTCGATTGACGAAGAGTTTGACGTGAATGTCACGTTCCCCGAGGATTATCAGGCGGAAGAACTGGCGGGTAAGCCTGCGGTCTTCAAGTGCAAGCTGCACGAGATTAAGGTGAAGGAGCTGCCTGAGCTTAACGACGATTTTGCGAAGGATTGCAGCGAGTTTGATACGCTTGACGAGCTGAAGACGGACGCGAAAGAACGTTTGACCAAGGCGGACGAAAAAGCGGCGGAAGACGCGTTTGAAACCGCGCTTCTGGACAAACTGCAGGAGAACATGGAAGCGGAAATCCCCGAAGCGATGATCCGTAACCAGATGAAGAACCACGTGCGCGACTTTGCTTACAGACTTCAGTCCCAAGGTTTGGACCTGGAGACTTATCTGCAGTACACCGGCATGGATATGGAAACCTTTGAAGAAGGCTTCCGTGAGCAAGCGGAGCGTCAGGTGAAGGTTCGCCTTGCGCTGGAAGCGGTTGTGAAAGCCGAGCAGATCGCTCCCACGGCGGAAGAGATCGAAGCGGAATACAAGAAATTTGCTGAAATGTACAACATGGATGTCGAGAAGGTCAAGAACTTCATCCCCGAAGAAGATCTCGCTCGCGATCTGGCTGTTGAGAAGGCGCTCAACCTCATCAAGGAGACCGCGGTTGTTACGGCGTAATCGATCGATTATTTCTTTGAATTCTGCATATACTTACTACCATACAAGGAAGGATGGATGTTTTTATGAGTAATTTTGTGCCGTATGTTGTGGAACAAACCGGTCACGGCGAGCGTTCCTATGACATTTTTTCCCGTCTGCTCAACGACCGCATCGTGTTGCTGTCGGATCAGGTGAACGATACGACTGCATCGCTGATCGTTGCTCAGCTGTTGTATCTGGAAGGTCAGGATCCCGATAAAGATATTCATCTGTATATCAACAGCCCCGGTGGATCGGTGACGTCCGGCATGGCGATTTACGATACCATGCAATTTATCAAATGTGATGTTTCCACCACCTGCATCGGCATGGCGGCGAGCATGGGTGCGTTCTTGCTGGCGGCGGGCGCCAAAGGCAAACGTTATGCGTTGCCCAACAGCGAAATCATGATTCACCAGCCTCTCGGCGGCACGCAGGGACAGGCTTCGGACATTAAGATTCATGCGGATCACATTCTGTACATCCGCGGACGTATGAATCAGATGCTGTCTGAGATGACCGGTCAGCCTTTGGCGACCATTGAAGCCGACACCGAGCGCGATAACTACATGTCTGCGGAACAGGCCATGCAATACGGCATTGTAGACAAGGTTATTTCCAAGCGCGCGTAAGACGGCTTGTCTCTTGATTATTTCGGAAACGAGGTACCATAAGCTATGCCTAAAAATGACGATGTCATTTGCTCATTTTGCGGTAAAACGCAAGATGAAGTGGTTCAGTTGATTGCCGGTCCCGGCGTGTTTATCTGCAATGAATGCGTCGAGCTTTGCGACCAGATTCTGGAAGCGGAACAGGTTTCCGCGCGTAACAAGCAACGTGATAAAGCGGATGATATGCCGCCGTATCTGCCGACACCGCGTGATATCAAGAAGGGTCTTGATGAATACGTGATCGGGCAGGATCAAGCCAAAATCGCGTTGTCGGTTGCTGTTTACAATCACTATAAGCGCATCTATTTCGGCAAAGAAGCGGATATGGAGTTCGGAAAATCGAATGTCCTGCTTCTCGGACCGACGGGCGTCGGTAAGACGGCGCTGGCGCAAACACTTGCCAAGCTTCTGGATGTGCCGTTTGCCATTACAGACGCAACAACCTTGACCGAAGCAGGATACGTCGGTGAGGATGTCGAGAATATTCTTCTGCGCCTGATCCAGGCGTCCGGCGGCAATGTACAAAAAGCCCAGCGCGGCATTATCTATATCGATGAAATCGATAAAATTGCCCGCCGCAGTGAAAATCCTTCGATCACCCGCGATGTCAGTGGTGAGGGTGTACAGCAGGCTCTCTTAAAAATTGTGGAAGGAACGGTGGCGAATGTGCCGCCCGGAGGCGGACGTAAGCATCCGCAACAGGAGTTCATTCAGATCGACACCTCTAATATTTTGTTTATTTTGGGCGGTGCCTTTGACGGCATCGACAAAATTGTGGAACGCCGTGTTGCTTCGGGCTCTCTTGGCTTCGGCAATGATGTGAAATCCAAAAAGGATATGGCGCTGACGGAATTGTATGCCCAGGTTATTCCGCAGGATCTGATCAAATACGGTCTGATCCCCGAGCTCGTAGGACGTATGCCGATCGTGACGGCGCTCCAAGCGCTTGATTGCGAAGCTCTCGTCAAGATTTTGGCGGAGCCCAAGAACGCATTGCTCAAGCAATATGTGCGCTTGTTTGAGCTTGACGGTGTAAAACTGGAGTTTACCCCTGATGCTTTGCAAGCGATTGCTAAAAAGACGATCGAGCTCAATACCGGTGCTCGCGGTCTTCGCACGATCATGGAAACATTGCTGACGAAGTTTATGTTTTCTGTGCCGTCGGATCACACGATTGAAAAGATTGTGATTACGAAAGAGGTTGTGGAGGACGGCGCTGAGCCGCAGTTGACATTCAATCCTGAACGCAAACCGTCGCGGATGAATGCTACGAATAAACCGCGCCCTCAAAAGAAAAAGGTCACAGCGTAATTGTTTGGTTATCAAAACGGGGTCAGACAGCATTTCTTTGTAAACGCTGTCTGACTTGTTTTGATATTTGAGCATAGGAGTTTTAAGTATGATAAAAAGCAAACACGACTATCCCATCGAATCCATGCCTTTGCTGGCGCTTCGCGGACTTGTCGTATTTCCCGGCAATCCGATTCATTTTGATGTCGGACGCCCGAAATCTGTTGCTTCTCTCGGAGAAGCGATGCAACGGGATCAAACCATTTTTCTCGTTACCCAGCGCGATCCGTCGCAGGAGGATCCGTCTCAACGCCATTTGTACTCTGTCGGCGTGGTTGCCAAGGTGCGGCAGGTATTGCGCGCCGGCGGCGATACACTGCGGATTATGGTAGACGGTTTGTATCGGGCGCGTCTGTTGCAAATGGAGGATCACGACGGACATTATTCCGCCAAGATTGTACGGTGCGCCGAATCGGCGGTGCCTTCCGCTTTGGAAGCACGTGCCTATTTGAAGGAATGCCGTTCGTATTTTAATACGTATTGTCGGTTGTCGTCGGATGTATCCAAAGACATGCCTGCTCATGCGTCGATGATGAATGATATCCGGGAACTGATAGATTATGTTGCCGCTAACGTACCGTTAGCGGTGGAGGAGAAACAGAAAATTCTGCACTTGTCTTCGGTTGCCAAACGCGCCGAGCTGTTGCTGGTTTACATGGAACGCGAGTGTGAAGTGTTGCTGTTGGAGCAAACGATCCAGAGCCGCGTTCAGGAACAGGTTGAGCAAAATCAAAAAGAATATTATCTTCGCGAGCAAATGAAAGCCATTGCCGAAGAACTCGGTGAGGGAGAGAGCCCGCTGGAAGAAGCGGATGAGTACCGTCGAAAGATTCGCTCGGCAGTGCTTAGCGAACAAGCGTCGGAGCATTTGCTCAAAGAAGTCCATAAATTGTCCAAAATGCCTTCCGGATCACACGAAGCGACGGTGGTGCGTAATTATCTCGACACGGTACTGGAACTTCCCTGGGGCATCTTTTCGAAGGGGCAGGCGGACATTGTTGCCGCCGCTAAGATTCTTGACCGCGATCATTACGGCTTGCAGAAGGTAAAGGATCATATTTTGGAACTGATGGCAGTATGGCAACTGACCGAGAAGAGACAAGCGCAAATTTTGTGCCTTGTCGGTCCGCCCGGCGTCGGCAAAACATCCATTGCGCGTTCAATTGCGCATGCAATCGGACGAGAATATGTTCGTGTATCCTTAGGTGGTGTGCGGGATGAATCGGACATCCGAGGACACCGAAAAACCTACATCGGAGCCATGATGGGACGGATTATGACGGCGGTCAAACAAGCCAAAACTGCGAACCCACTGGTTTTGTTGGATGAAATCGATAAGCTCGGCAGTGATTTCCGCGGCGATCCGTCAGCGGCACTGCTTGAGGTGCTTGATCCCGAACAAAACCATGCCTTTGTGGATCACTATGTGGAGTTGCCTTTTGATTTGTCTCAAGTGCTGTTTATCACCACTGCTAACGATGCATCGACCATTCCCGCACCGCTGTATGACCGTATGGATGTGCTGACATTACCCGGGTACACGCAAGAGGAGAAATTGCAGATTGCCAAAAAGCATCTGGTGAAGAAGCAGCTTGCTGAACATGGGTTAACAGGCAAACAGCTTCGCTTTACCGATAAACAACTGCGATTTATTATCGAAGGGTATACCAGAGAAGCCGGTGTGCGTCAGCTGGAGCGTTTGATTGCTAAGGTATGTCGTCAGGTTGCCAAACGCATCGTCGAGGGTGAGGAAAGCATTTCGACCAAGGATCTGACGGCGTTTCTCGGTCCTGTGAAATACAAGAAGGATGCCGATAAACATGCGGATGAAATCGGACTTGTCAACGGTCTTGCCTGGACGCAGGTGGGTGGAGAACTTCTGCCGATTGAGGTAGCGGTGTTGCCCGGTACCGGCAAAATTGAATTGACAGGCTCTCTCGGTGATGTGATGAAGGAATCTGCCCGTATTGCGATCAGTTATGTGCGTGCGCACACAAAGGAATGGACGCTACAAGCAGACTTTTATACCACCAAGGATATTCATATTCATGCGCCGGAAGGCGCTGTGCCGAAGGACGGACCGTCCGCCGGTATTACGATGGCTACGGCTATTTTGTCGGCGCTTGCCGGGATCCCCGTGAAAGGCAAGGTGGCAATGACGGGAGAACTCTCACTTCGCGGTCGCGTATTGCCTATCGGTGGCCTGAAAGAAAAGCTGATGGCGGCATATGTCAACGGCATGCAAACCGTTTTAATTCCAGCCGATAACGTATCGGATCTGGAAGAAGTGGACACGGTTGTTAAGGAGCATCTGACTGTTATTCCCGTCCATACCATGGAAGATGTACTGTATTATTCACTGACACGCGGTCCTGCTGCGCAAAAGCCGTTTGTTCCCGCTGTAGCAACCACAGATACTGCTTCAACGCATCCTGTGGTGTAATTGGATCATATCCTTTTGTTAAAGGAGGAAACCCGCATGAACATTCATAATGCAGAATTTGAACTGTCTGTCGGATTGGTTTCGCAGTTGCCTGCGTCCGAGAGTCCGGAAATTGCCATTTCCGGACATTCCAACGTCGGCAAATCTTCGCTGATCAATCGTCTTTTAAACCGCAAAGGACTCGCCAGGACCAGCGCCACTCCCGGCAAAACTGCGACGATTAACTTTTATCGGGTGGATCCGTTACGTCTGGTCGATCTGCCCGGTTACGGATACGCCAAGGTATCGCAGGCAGAGAAAAAGAAGTGGAGCGACCTGATCGGCGGCTATCTGGCGGATGATCGCGATCTTCGATTGGTCATCCAGTTGATTGATATTCGCCATAAGCCGACCAAAGAAGACTACATGATGCTGGATTTCCTTGTCGATAACGGCTATCCGTTTGTGACGGTATTTACGAAAGCGGACAAGCTCAAGAAAAACGAACGCATCCGCCGTGAAGCAGAGCTGCAAACGGAACTGGCGGATTATGAAGGCATGATCACGATTCCGTTCTCGTCCGTGACCGGCGAAGGCGTAGCAGAGCTGACCGCTATCATCGAGGAAGCGATCCTGGACGAGGATGCGGATACAAAGGAGTGATACTCAATTATGAACGTACAAGAATTTTCTCCCGCCTTGAATGTGAATGGGGAAGGGCACCTGACCATCGGTGGATGTGATACGGTGTCCTTAGCGCACACCTACGGTACACCGTTGTATGTGATGGATGAACAACTGATCCGTCAGACGCTGCGCGCGTTCCGTCAATCGTTGCTGGATCATTATGAAAATGGCGGTACGGTGGCGTATGCCAGCAAAGCTTGCTCGTTTATGGAAATGTATCGCATTGTCAATGACGAACAATGTTCGGTGGATGTGGTGTCCGGCGGTGAACTGTACACGGCCTTGCAGGCAGGGTTCCCTGCGGAACGCATCTATTTCCACGGCAACAACAAGACCGACGCCGAACTGCGGATGGCGTTGTCGTATAACGTTGGTCGCGTTGTAGTAGATAACACGGAAGAAATGTACCGTTTGGCGGCGATTGCGAAGGATTTGGGTAAAACCGCAGATGTTTTTATGCGTATTACACCCGGAATCGACGCGCATACGCATGATTTCGTGAAAACGGGTCAGATTGACAGTAAGTTCGGATTTACCTTTGAAAATGGTATGGCTATGGAAGCGGTCGGTACAGCGCTGTCGTTGGATACGCTTTCTCTTAAAGGATTCCACTGTCATATCGGTTCGCAAATCTTTGATGAAGAACCGTTTGAGCACGCCGCCGAAGTGATGATGAATTTCATGGCACAGGTGCGTGATCGATACGGCATTACGCTCGGTGAACTCAATCTCGGCGGCGGTTTCGGTATTAAATATACCGATGATGAACACCCGATCCCTTGTGCTTCGTTTATGGGTCCTGTTTCCAAAACGCTCAAATTGTGTGCGGATCGACTGTCGTATCCTGTGCCGTTTATTATCATTGAGCCCGGTCGCTCGGTGGTAGCGCCCGCCGGTATTACGCTTTACACCGTCGGTAACGTCAAGCATATTCCCGGTGTCCGCACGTTTGTCAGTGTTGACGGCGGTATGGCGGATAATCCGCGATATTCGCTCTATCAAGCGGCATATACCGCGGTGATCGCCGATCGGGTCAATGCTCCTGCGGATCAAAAAGTGACTATTGCGGGACGTTGTTGTGAAAGTGATTATTTACAGGAAGACACGATGCTGGCGACCTGTGAAGCGGGCGACATTCTGGCAATGCTTTCGACGGGTGCTTATAACTATTCGATGGCATCGCATTATAATCGTTTGCCGAATCCGGCGGTTGTCATGGTACACGATGGCGGCTCCCGTGTGGTTGTTAAAGGTGAGACCTATGAGGATCTCATCCGTAACGATATTTAAACGAAAAAAGAGGTTATGCTCCAAGGAGCATAACCTCTTTTTGGTTGTATAGAATTAAACGTTATTAACCAGATCTTTCATGGAGTAGTAGCCCGGTGTCTGTGTCGTCAGGAAAAGGGCGGCGTTGATGGATCCGACGGCAAACACTTCTTTTGAAGCGGCAGAATGGGAGAGTGTGATCACCTCATCACGACCTGCAAATATCACATCGTGCTCACCGACAATAGTACCGCCGCGAATGCTGGAAAATCCGATTTCTTTCTGATCCCGCTTTTGTCGGACGGCATGACGGTCATACACGTACTCTGCGTCATACGGCAACGCTTCACGGAGAGAATCGGCAAGCAATAACGCGGTGCCGGACGGCGCGTCGATCTTCTGGTTGTGGTGCTTTTCCAAAATCTCCACGTCAAAATCTGCGCCGAGCACAGCGGCGGCTTTCTTGGCCAATTCCGCGAGCAGACTGATTCCGAGTGACATGTTGGCGCTGAAGAAGACGGGGACATGTTCGGCCATATTGCGAACAGCGGCAATCTGCTCGGCGCTCAGTCCTGTGGTGGCAACCACTACAGGCAGCGAGTGTTCTTTTGCGTAAGCAAGAACACCTTCCAGTGCGGACGGATGAGAAAAATCAATGATGGCATCGGCGGGAACGTCGCAGTTCTGCGGATTGGCATACACAGGGTATCCTGCGTAGGTTTCGGTGTTCAGATCAAAGCCTGCTACGATTTCGCAATCGCAACGATTGGCGACGCAGGACGTAATCATACGTCCCATTTTGCCGTTGCATCCACTGACAATCAGACGGACCATGGTTGTTCAACATCCTTTCGTGCGGTGTTTACGCGCGAATCAAACCGTGCTTTTGCATGGCCTTGACCAACGTTTCGCGTTGCGGTTCCAGCATATTACAAAGCGGCAAGCGGCATTCGCCGGCGTTCCATCCCATCAGATTCATCGCTTCCTTGACGGGAATGGGGTTCACATCAATGAACAAGGCGTTGCACAGATCAAGAAGCTCGAGTTGCATACGACAGCTTTCCTTGATATTGCCGGCAAACCAGTTGGCGCAGATTTCGTGGGTTTCCTTGGGGCAAACGTTCGACAGAACGGAAATCACGCCTTTGGCTCCCAGAGAAAGCAAGGGAACGATCTGATCGTCGTTTCCGGAATAGATGTCAATGTCGCAAAGCGAAGCGATTTTCGCCACCTGGGAAATATCACCGCTCGCTTCCTTTACTGCACAAATATACGGGTTTTCATACAGCTTTGCAATGGTTGCAGGCTGAATGTTGACGCCTGTGCGGGAGGGGACATTGTAGAGAATGGTCGGCAGTTTCGCGGCATCAGCGATTGCGTTGTAGTGCGCGATCAAACCGTGTTGCGATGCCTTGTTGTAATAGGGAGTGACGAGCAACAGCGCATCAACGCCGAGTTCACGCGCCTCCACGGACAGCTCGATACCGAATGCGGTATCGTTCGAGCCGGTGCCGGCAATGACAGGCACGCGACCTGCCGTTTGCTCAACCGCAATTTTGATGGTTTCCACATGCTCTTCTGCGGTGAGCGTCGAGGATTCGCCGGTGGTGCCGCAGGTGATGATGGCATCCGTGCCTTGCTCGATCTGCCAGTCGATCATCTTACGATATTCGTTGTAATTCACACTGCCGTCAGCGTTCATCGGGGTGATGATCGCCACGCCTGCGCCGGTGAAAATGGTATTTTTAGCCATAACACAAAGACCTCCTCAGAAGGATTTTGCTAATAGTATATGCACGCAGATCAATCCATGTAGCCTTCCGCGCACAAAAGCTCGGCGAGAAGCACTGCGCCGCCCGCGGCACCGCGAAGGGTGTTGTGGGACAGACCGACAAATTTGTAATCGTACTGCGTATCTTCGCGCAAACGACCCAGCGAAATCGCCATGCCGTTTTCAAGGTTGCGATTGAGCGCCGTCTGGGGCATATTGTCTTCCTCAAAATAATGGAGGAACTGCTTGGGAGCGCTGGGGAGATCGAGCTCCTGCGCACGACCTGCAAACGATTTCCAGGTTTCAAGGATCTCGTCTTTCGAGGGCTTGTTTTTGAACGAGCAATACACGGCTGCGAAGTGACCGTCGGACACGGGGACGCGCAGGCACTGCGCAGTGAACGCAGGGGAGGTGGCATTGACAATCTGATCGTCTTCGATGGTACCCCAGATTTTGAGCGGCTCTTGCTCGGATTTTTCTTCCTCGCCACCGATGTACGGAATCACGTTGTCCACCATTTCGGGCCAGGTTTCAAACGTTTTGCCGGCGCCCGAAATCGCCTGATAGGTGCAAACCAGCGCTTTTTCAATGCCGAATTTCGACAGGGGATAAAGCGCGGGAACATAGCTCTGGAGCGAGCAGTTGGACTTAACAGCGATAAAACCGCGCTTGGTGCCGAGACGACGACGTTGTGCGGGGATGATATCGATGTGATCCGCATTGAGCTCCGGGATCACCATCGGGACGTCCGGAGTAAAACGATGCGCGCTGTTATTGGAAACAATGGGGCATTCCGCCTTCGCGTACGCTTCTTCAAGCGCCTTGATTTCATCCTTCTTCATATTGACCGCGCAGAAGCAAAAGTCTACATCCGCCGTCACCGCCGCAATGTCAGCGGCATCCAGAATAATCATATTCTCCATAGAAGCGGGCATCGGCGTCTTCATCGCCCAACGGGATCCGACAGCCTCTTTATATGTTTTGCCCGCGGAACGACCGCTGGCAGCTAACGTGGTTACGTTGAACCACGGATGATCCGCAAGCAAGGTGGCGAAGCGTTGACCGACCATACCGGTCGCGCCGATGATACCGACTTTAAATTGTTTCATAATTCGTGCATCCTTTCATGATAAAGTCGCGGTTGTTTGTACAACCGATATTGACAGATGGCCTCTTTAACTGGTATACTGTATACACTAAAACGCCATATATATTCATTGTATCATTTTGTGATTTTCTTGTCAAATACATTTGATGAATTTCGGCGTAATTATTGAAAATTCATATTGAAAGACAGGGCTTTTATGAAAACCAGCGATTTTTATTACGATTTACCTGAAGAATTGATCGCGCAAACGCCGATTGAACCTCGTGACGCATCCCGACTGCTTCATCTGGATCGTTCGACGGGCGCGATAAAGGATAGCACTTTTGAACATATTACCGATCTT
Source organism: Acutalibacteraceae bacterium (assembly GCA_045540655.1). Taxonomy (GTDB): domain Bacteria; phylum Bacillota; class Clostridia; order Oscillospirales; family Acutalibacteraceae; genus RGIG1959. The sequence continues at coordinate 49,889 of JAZQHP010000032.1, read as the reverse complement.
TTGAAGGAAGGCGACTGTCTGATCCTCAACGACAGCCGTGTACTTCCCGCGCGTATCTACGGAAATCGCGTTCCGACGGGAGGCGGCGTGGAATTTCTTCTTCTCCAGAACCACGGCAACGATCGGTGGGAGGTGCTGGCGGGTCCCGGTAAGAAAGCCAGACCCGGGGATACGATTTCTTTCGGAGACGGGCTTCTGACAGCGGAGGTTCTGGACATTCTCGAGGGCGGCAACCGCCTGGTGGAATTTTCCTATGAAGGTCGTTTTTTTGAGGTGCTGGATCGCATCGGCGAAATGCCGCTCCCGCCGTATATTACCGAAAAATTGCAGGACCGCGAACGCTATCAGACGGTGTATTCACGAGAAGTCGGATCGGCCGCCGCGCCGACGGCAGGACTGCATTTCACACCGGCGTTATTGCAAAAACTGCAGGATAAGGGCGTGAGGATCGGCTTTGTGACGCTTCATGTCGGGCTGGGCACATTCCGTCCCGTCAAGGTGGAGGATATCCACGACCATCATATGCACGCGGAACACTACGATCTGCCGCAGGAAACCGCCGAACTGATCAATGAAACGCGCCAAAACGGCGGACGGGTCGTTGCGGTCGGCACGACAGCATGTCGCACACTGGAAAGCGTTGGCGTCGACGAAGACGGACTGGTGAAAGCCGCAGACGGATGGACGGAAATTTTTATTTATCCCGGGTATCGGTTTCAAGTGCTGGATGGATTAATTACCAATTTCCATCTTCCGGAAAGCACACTCATCATGCTGGTGAGCGCTTTTGCCGGGTACGATCATACGATGACGGCGTATGCACACGCCGTTGAGCAACGCTATCGCTTTTTCAGCTTCGGCGATGCGATGATTATTATTTAAAAATTTTTATAGCAGAAATGAGGACAGTATGGGACTTCGAATTCTTAAAACACAACAAAACGCCAGACGCTGTGAGCTGACGACCCCGCACGGTGTGGTGCAGACTCCGGCGTTCATGAATGTGGCGACCTCGGGTGCTATCAAGGGCGCGGTATCGGCGTATGATTTGGCGGATATCAAATGCCAGGTCCAGCTTTGCAATACCTACCATCTGCACGTACGTCCGGGTGATGATTTGATTTATCGCCGCGGCGGTTTGCACAAATTCACAGGCTGGAATGGTCCGATATTGACCGACAGTGGCGGATTTCAGGTATTTTCACTCGCAACTCTGCGAAAAATCCGCGAAGAAGGCGTGGCCTTTTCGTCGCACATCGACGGTAAAAAGCTGTTTATCGGTCCCGAAGAAAGCATGCGTATCCAGTCGCATCTGGCTTCTACGATCGCGATGGCATTCGATGAATGTGTGGAAAATCCTGCTACCTATTCCTATGCAAAGGAATCGGTGGCGAGAACGACCCGCTGGCTGGAACGGTGCCAGCTGGAAATGCGTAAACTCAACGAAAATCCTGATACGATCAACCGCGAACAATGGTTGTTCGGTATCAACCAGGGGTGCACGTTTGACGATCTGCGCATCGCGCATATGAAAGAAATTGCTCCGATGGGTCTCAACGGCTATGCCATCGGTGGATTGGCGGTTGGTGAGCCTGCTCACGAAATGTATCGCGTGATCGAAGCGGTGGAGCCGTTTATGCCTGCGGATAAACCGCGTTATCTGATGGGCGTCGGTACGCCTGAAAATATTCTGGAAGCGGTATATCGCGGCGTGGACCTGTTTGATTGCGTTATGCCTTCGCGTAATGCCCGCCACGGTCATGTATTCACATGGGACGGACACCGCAATATTATCAACAGCAAGTATGCGGAAGATGATCGTCCGATTGATGAAACCTGCGATTGTCCTACCTGCCGTCGTCACAGCCGTGCATATATTCGGCATCTTTTCAAATCGGGCGAAATGCTCGGCATGCGTCTTGCTGTTATTCACAATCTGTATTTTTATAACACACTGATGGAACGCATCCGCGAGGCGTTGGATAACGATTCGTTTGACTCTTTCTATCGAGAATATACGCATCGCCTGGATGTGCGCATCTGACCGATTGTGAATCGAATATGAATTTTTGGAAATATACGGATTTTCGCTTGCTATTCCGCGAATAATTCGGTATAATACCATTAAATATTTTTTTAGGAGGTACCATTATGTTTGTTTTTGGCGAAGCTACTGCAGCTCCCACCGAAGGATTGGTCGGCGGCAACATTCTTTCGATCGCCGTTCTGGTGCTGATGCTGGTTGTCATGTATTTTGTCATGATCCGTCCCCAGCGTAAGCGTCAGAAGGAAGAAGCGCAAATGCGCAACAACCTGCGTGTTGGCGATGAAATCACCACCATCGGCGGCATTTGCGGTCGTGTTCTGCAGGTGAAAGAGGATTCGCTGGTGATCGAAACCGGCGCGGATCGCAGCAAAATGACCATTAAAAAATGGGCGATTCAGTCCTGCGATACTGTGCACGAAGCACAGGACGATGACGACGATGATGATGACGATATCTAATCGCATATTATTGTTGTGACAAGCATAGTCTGTAACATACTTTTATTAAAGGGTGTGTAACAGTTGAAAAAGCATAACGAGGAATCCCACTTGCTGAAAGGTATTGTGAAGCCGTTATTATACGGAACGGTGGCAGGATCGCTCGCTTGTCTGCTGGCACTGCTTATGTTGGCGTGGGCGGCGGTTGTGTGGAGTATTCCACATGCTTATGTGGTGCCGCTCGGCGTTGCGGCGGCGGTGCTCGGGGCTTGGTTCGGCGGCTTTACGGGAGCGGCCGTTGCCGGACGAAACGGATGGATGATCGGGCTGATGGTGGCGCTGATATTATTCCTGGTTTCCGTGATTGCCGGCATCGGGATCTTCCGATCGGTGTCTGCGACGTTTATGCTTTTGAAATGCTTGTGTATGCTCGCATGCGGAATGCTCGGCGGCATTATGGCTGTCAATACCCGCAAGCGTAATACGCGACGAGCTCATTGATCAGATGGCAGGGCGGATCAACGGATCCGCCCTGTTTTCCTTCCGATGTAGTCAAGCCTGTCCGCATAATTCCGACGTGTCCGACATATATGTTATACTACGGTACGTCGGACGAAGGGGAGAGCGGCTTATGAAACGCGGAATATATCGTCGACGCAATCGGTTGTTCCGAGTGCGTTCCGGGCACGGTTTGCGACAACATATGGGCTGTGTACCGTTGATGATGGCGCTGTGGCTCGGAATTGTGACCGGTGTGGTTACATACGATGCATTCGTTTCAACAGCTTTTTCCGAATGGCGAACAGCGTTGCATTTCGGCGTCGATAACGGCGGCATCCTGAACATACAATCGATATTGTCAACGGCTTTCTTATGGTTCGTGATTTTAGCGATATTATTTTTGGCTGGACAGTGTGCGTTTGGTTGGCCGATTATTGTGGCGGCAGAATGGATTGCCGGCTTTCAGATCGGTATGCATCAATGCGGATGCTACCAACAATACGGCTGGGGTATGTCCATGCTGCTATCGTGTCTGCCCGCGCTTATGTATATGACGGCTGTTGTCGGTATGGGCGAGCGAGCACTGCATGTCTCATCTGCCATCGCCAAAGGAGTGCTGTCATACGGCAACAGCGGTATTCACGGGCATCGATGCTTTTTGCAAAGCGTTGTCTGGTTGCCTGTAGGAATTGTTTTTGTGCTGATAGCGGCGTTGATACAAACAGGAATGAAAATAGTCTTTGGACAGTAAAAGGGGTCGATTCTAAATGGGATTGTTCGGAAAAATGTTCGATTATAACAAAGCGGGGCCCGGTGTGGATAAACATGCGCCGAAAAAGAAAGGTCTCGCGTTGTTCTTTTCCATTTTCTTTGAAAAATTCTGGAAATTTATTCCGATCAGTCTGATGTACTGGCTGTGCAGTCTTCCGGTATTGACGGTTGGTCTGGCGGATGCCGGTATGACGTATATCACCAGAAACTTTTCGCGCGAAAAGCCTGTGATGACAGCGTCGGACTTCTTCGGCACGATTAAGAAGAATTGGAAACAGGCATTGCCTGTCGGTATCATCAATCTGCTGATTACAGCGGCGCTGATTTTTGCGATGGTATTTTATTATTCTGCGTGGAATGCCGGTCTGTTCTATAAAGCGGGACTGGTCATTTCGGGTTGCATTTTCATTGTGTTTACTTTCATTAAGTATTACATCAATTTCCTGCTTGTCACGTTTGACCTCGATCTTCGCTCGCTGTACAAGAACAGCTTGTTGCTGTCCAGTGTTGGTCTTAAGGAGAATATTATCATTTCCGTCGGGTTGGTGCTGACCTATGCGTTTTTCTTCGGACTGCCGTTTGCGGTGGCATATATTTTTGAGGAAGCACTGATTCCGATTCTGTTTTTGGTGTTTACGGTGTTGTTCTTCCCGGCGATTCGTGCGCTGATTATTCAGTTTTGTGTGTTTCCTGTCATCAAAACGCATATGATCGATCCGTATTATAAGGAGCATCCCGAAGCCAAAAAGGACAAGAAGCTGTTGAACCTCTTCGATGATGAAGAAGATGGGGAGGAGGGCGATGTCGTGTTTAAGGACAGAGGACGGGAAGAGCCCTCTTCTGTAGAATCCGAAGACACTACCATCCCGAAACAATACAGTGAGCGGGATTTGAAGCAGCTTCGCCGTCGCCAAAGGGGAAGCGATGACGATACCATTTAAAAATTTATAACATAAAAATCGGTTGTGCTGTCGGGCACAACCGATTTTTATTATGCATTATCAGAGGAATCTGTATGGGTATGAAACGACGGCGTTTTGACATCGTTTAACGGATTGCTGTTGACAGCGTCCTGGATCTGTTGATCGTTCAAATGCGTGTAAATCTCGGTCGTACCGAGATTCTCGTGTCCCAGCAGTGCTTGTAGTACACGAATATCCACATGACCGTGCTGATACATCATTGTAGCGGCGGTGTGGCGTAGCTTATGCGTTGACAGATCCTCGGCACCGGGGACCTGCTCGAGATATCGCTTGACCACATAGTGAACGCCTTGTAAGCTGATACGCTTTTTCAGGCGGCTTAAAAACAAGGCTTCGCGATCCTGAACACCGTCCCGCGGACGTACAGCCAGATACGCCTGAAGTGCTTGCTGACAGGCGTCGTTCAAATAAACTACTCGTTGTTTATTTCCTTTGCCTTTAATACGGAGTGTATTATCCGGGCGTATATCCTGTAAATTGATCGCGGCGAGTTCCGCGCGTCGCAAACCACAATTCAGGAAAATCGTCAACATACAATAATCTCTGGCGGCAAAATCACCGCCGGAAGCTGCGGCTGCCAACAATTGTTTCGATTGATCCAATGTCAGGTATCGAGGCAGTGTTTTGGCGGTTTTGGGAATATCCACAGCTCGCAACGGATTCGTGTCCAATTGATGTGTATTATCCGTTAAATAGCGAAAAAACATGCGAAGCGAGGTTGTTTTACGTGCACGCGTTTTATTGCTGTTGTGACGTTCCTGACGCAAGTAATTCATAAATTCGTAGACATCGGTTAAAGTAATGGATCGAATAAACGCCAGATCAATGTCATCAATAGGAATGGATTCGAATGCGACATCAGCAGGAACGACGCCGCGCAGACGTTTCATAAAACGAAAAAACGTCCGCAAGTCTGTGTAATATTCGTCAACGGTTTTGGAAGAACGACCTTTGACGGTTTCGGTGTAACCCAAATATTCACGGATAATCATGGGAGCTTCGCGTAAATAGGCTTGATTCACAGCTTTCTTCCTCCTCTATACTATACAAAACATTTATTTTGTATAGTTAACATAAGAATTTTTTGCTTAAATAATAATGTATATCCCCTGTTCCTTTCGGGAATACTTTAGGCAGTATCCGTTGACGCTTTGCATTTCTTCGGATACGAATTTAAAAGCAAATAAGGTGTTGATTGGTTATGACGAAGCTTCGATGCACGGCTGTTCACTGCGAGCACAACAGCGATAATCATTGTTGCCTGCCCGATGTGAAGATCGGCGGCGAACGCGCCACCTCTGCGTGTGAGACCTGCTGTGACTCCTTTAAAGAACGCTCTGCTTCTGCCACCAACAGAGCCGATGCATATCGTTTCCCGGACGATTGTGTCGGTATCCGTTGTACGGCGACCATGTGTCAGTACAACAAACACGGGGATTGCCATGCAAAAGCCGTAAAAATCGGTAACGCTACGGCGTATCGTCATTGCGATACGGAATGTCATACGTTCGCCAAAAAATGCGGACATTGCTGATCGTCGCGATCGGAATCTATTCGTGATCGATTGACGGTTGGTAACCGCACAAGCCGTCTTCTCTATTGTAGCAGAATTTCATGCACTTTGCAAGAAATATTTTGTATAGTTGATGCGGCATAGCAAAACCACCCTTGCCTGAACAAACGATGTTTAGCAAGGGTGGTTTTTGTGATTCATTTCGTTAGTGCTGCGTTTTAACCAATACTTTTGCCCAGTTGATGGCCGCTGTGATATTCGGGCGGAAGTTTTCCTCCCCTATCTTCTTGTCAAAACCTGCTTTTTGCATGGCGTGCAAGGGCTGTTCGTTGACATGAGAAAGAATCATGGTGATCCCTCTCTTCTGACAACGGTTATACAGATCTTCGAGTGCGTTCAGCGCCGTGCTATCCAACGCCGGGACGCTACGCATACGAATAATCAGTACCTTTGTCATATCTTTCACAACGATATGATCCAGCTGACCGGCGGCGCCGAAGAACAACGGTCCCGTGATTTCGTATACACGCACTGTATCCGTAAGATTCATCAGCTGTTCCAATTCCTTTTGTTCTGCTTCTTCGCTTTCGGGAACATATTTCCAGCTCTTGACTCCCGTTTCATCGCTCATCCGTTTCATAAAGAACACGCAGGCGAGCAGCATACCCACTTCGATGGCCACCACGAGATCGAATACCACGGTCAGGACAAACGTGACAAACAACACAAGAATGTCTGTTTTAGGGGCTGTTTTGACGGTATGGACAAAGGTCCGCCACTGACACATATTATAAGCGACCATAATCAGAATGGCGGCAATAGCCGGCATGGGAATCCATTTGGCGTACGGCATTAAAACCAGCAACACGAGCAACAACACCAGCGCATGAACCATACCGGCAATCGGAGTGCGTCCGCCGTTTTTAACGTTTGCCGCTGTTCTCGCGATAGCGCCTGTAGCAGGAATGCCGCCGAAAAGCACCGATCCGATATTACCGACACCTTGAGCGATGAGTTCCATGTTGGAATTGTGCTTGGAATGGATCATACCGTCCGCCACCACACAGGACAGCAACGATTCAATAGCGGCCAAAACGGCGATGGTGACACCGTCTGTCAGTGAATCTCCGATCAACTGTGCATCCAGAACAGGTAAGGTTAATTTCGGCAACCCCACCGGAATATCGGCGTATTGATCGCCGATTGTTGCAACATCCGTAAAGGGTGGCACAAATTTCACCAGCAACACAGCGACAATGACGGCGATGAGTGAGCCGGGAATTTTATCAGTAATGCGCGGCATAATGATCAGAATTGCCAGACAAATGACACCAAGCAGGAATGAGCGCCAATCGAAGGTGTCGATTCCCGCCCAGAGCGCTTTCAATTTATCCATCGTTTCCACAGTGTGCATGCCTTCGGGATATGTAGCACCAAATAAATCCTTAAGCTGTCCGAAGACGATGGTGACAGCGATACCTGCGGTGAAGCCCGTGGTAATGGTGAACGGAATAAATTTAATCAGATTACCGAGCTTGAGCACGCCCATGAGTATCAAAATGACCCCCGCGATGATGGTGGCAATCAGCAAGCCTTCCATGCCGTTTTTGGCGACAATACCGGCAACAATGGTGGCAAACGCCGCTGTCGGTCCCGCAATCTGTACGCGACTGCCGCCTAAAAACGAGATCAGAAAGCCTGCGATGACTGCTGTGTAAATACCGCGTTCCGGTCCTACGCCCGAAGCAATAGCAAGCGCGATTGACAGTGGCAGTGCAATAATGGCAACGATGACACCGGCAATCAGGTCTTTAAAGAATTGCTCCTTGGTATAGCCTTTCATGACATCAAAAAGCTTTGGTTTCATATGTTTCGCCTCTTTTATTTCCTTTTCGATTACATTCTACCAGCACTCCCCTATTATACGCAGATTTTTACAAATGTCTACTGCTTTTTTCTATTTGTCTGAATGTGCAAAATTAGCGACGTAAAGTATATAGGGTTTTCATGGGAAAAGAAGGATAATAATACATAGAATACAGCGCATTTGCGCCAAAGAAAGGATGTACGATTGTCATGAATGTACGCGTTTACAAAAATGCCGATGCCATCGGCGCTGCAGCGGCTTCGTTGTTTGCCGCTCAAGTCATTTCCAAGCCCAATTCGGTGCTCGGTCTTGCGACCGGTTCCACTCCCCTGCCGACTTATCGCCGTATGGCGGCCCTTTACGAGGAAGGTGCGGTGGATTACTCCGGTGTGACGACCTATAATCTCGATGAGTATGTCGGTCTGGGTCACGATCATGATCAGAGCTACTACTACTTCATGCACGACAATCTTTTCCAATACATCAACGTTCCCGAAGAGCAGATCCATGTGCTGTCCGGTCTGGCGGCGGATCCTGCCGAGGAATGCAAAGCGTATGACGCGGCGATCGACACGGCGGGCGGCATTGACCTGCAGATCCTCGGTATTGGTCGCAACGGTCACATCGCGTTCAACGAGCCGACCGACACCTTCCCTCCCACGACCCACATTGTGGATCTGACGGAAAGCACCATCGAAGCCAACAAGCGTTTCTTCGCTTCGGCGGATGATGTCCCGCGTCAGGCGCTCACCATGGGCATCGGTTCTATCATGAAGGCGAAGGCCATCGTGATCATTGCGACCGGCGCGGATAAAGCCGACGCGGTCTACGCGATGGTGAACGGTCCTGTGGATCCGCAGTGCCCTGCTTCGGTCCTGCAACTGCATCCGAATGTTACGGTGATGCTGGACGAAGGCGCCGCTTCCAAACTGTAAATTACATAGTAAAAACACCGTCTTCCAATCGGAAGACGGTGTTTTTTTTTGTGATTATTCGCTGTCCGCTTCGGTAACGATCGTTTCGTCGGGAGATTCGACGGCTTCTTGCGGTGCGGGATCATCCGACATCAATGCCAGGAAGTCCGGACCGTCAATTTTCTCGTTTTCGAACAGATAGCCTGCTACTTTGTGGAGCTTATCCATGTGTTCAGTCAGCTTACGTTCGGTTTCGGCGTAAGCATTGTTGATAATCGCACTGATTTCGCGATCGATCGCCGATGCCACCTCTTCGGAATAATTGCGAGCGTGGCCGAAATCACGTCCGAGGAAGACACCGCCGGACTCAGATTCACCGAACATGATCGGACCGAGCTTGGCGCTCATGCCGTATTTCATGACCATTTTGCGCGCCATTTCCGAGGCACGTTCAATATCGTTGGAAGCACCGGTGGAAATATCGTCCAGTACCAAGGCTTCCGCCACACGGCCGCCAAGGAACGCCTGGATGTCTTCGAGCATTTCCGTCTTGGAACGATACGAACGATCTTCGGTCGGCAGGTTCATTGTATAGCCGCCTGCCATACCGCGCGGAATCACGGAAATCTGATGCACAGGATCTTGTGTTGGGCAATAATACATGACAACCGCATGACCGGCTTCGTGATAAGCGGTCAGTTTTTTCTCTTTGTCGCTGATCACATGACTGCGTTTTTCCGTGCCCATGACGACTTTGATGGTCGCTTCTTCAATTTCGCCCATGGTAATGGAGCGAAGATTTTTGCGGGCAGAGAGCAAGGCGGCTTCGTTGAGCAGATTTTCAAGGTCTGCACCCGTAAAACCGGCAGTCGATTGCGCGATCGTACGAAGCTCCACATCGGGAGCCAGCGGCTTGCCACGCGCATGCACCTTCAGAATCGCTTCACGACCTTTAAGATCGGGGTAATTCACGACCACCTGGCGATCGAAACGACCGGGACGCATCAACGCGGGATCGAGGATGTCCGGGCGGTTGGTCGCCGCAATCATAATGACGCCTTCGTTAGCGCCAAAGCCGTCCATTTCTACCAGCAACTGGTTCAGGGTCTGCTCGCGCTCGTCGTGACCGCCGCCGAGACCCGCGCCGCGCTGACGACCGACCGCGTCAATCTCATCGATAAAAATGATGCAGGGCGAGTTTTTCTTCGCCTGATCAAACAGATCGCGGACACGCGATGCACCGACACCGACATACATTTCCACGAAATCCGAACCGGAAATCGAGAAGAACGGCACGCCCGCTTCGCCTGCGACCGCTCGTGCAAGCAACGTTTTACCGGTACCGGGAGGACCGACGAGCAGGACTCCTTTCGGGATACGTGCGCCGAGTTCTTCAAATTTTTTGGGGGCTTTGAGGAAGTCAACGATCTCGCGCAGTTCTTCCTTCTCTTCGTCCGCACCTGCCACGTCGGCAAAGGTGGTTTTGCGCTTTTCATCGACGGGCTGTTTCACTCTGGCTTTGCCAAAACTCATGGCTTTGCCGCCGTCCATACCCGAAAGCGATCGACGCATCATCAGAATCATGATCACAACGAACACGATAATCATCAGCGTCGGCAACGCACTCAATACCGCCGGGATTTGCTGAACAGGCTTGTAGTCGTATTCTTTGATGTCGTTTGAAGGATCGTCATCCGTGTTGGCTTCCTTGACGATGTCCTTAATGTTATCATAGAACAGATTGATTTCGGGCACCGTGTATTTGATGACATCGTTCTCGTCTGTTTTACCATCCTTGTTGACATCGGTACGATAGTTTTCTTTCAGCAGCAATTTCAGCTTGCCGTTGTTCAGGTCCAGATAAAATGACTCTACCTTGCCGTCCTCAAAATACGAAATATATTCGGAATACGGCGTTTTTTCAGCAGTGTCCGACATCTTCATTACGAAGGCGAAGAAACCGGCAACCAGCAACAACAGCGCGCCGATGACAACAGCATTGCGAATCCATTTGCTGTTGTCCTTACGATTGGGCTCCATGCGAATCCCTCCTTAATCAATAATGTAAAAGAAAATTACGAGGAATACGCCTCGGGTTTGAGCACACCGATGTACGGCAGATTGCGATATTGTTCATCGTAATCCAGACCGTAACCGACGATAAATTTATCCTCCACCTGCATGCCGACATATTGCGGGAACACGTCGACGCGACGGCGGTCGGGCTTATCCAGCAGTGTGCACAGCTGAATGCTTTTCGGATTTCGGGCGGACAGATTCTTCATGAGGAAGTTCAGTGTCACGCCGGAGTCCAGAATATCCTCGACGATCAGAACATCTTTATCGGCCAGCGGGCAGTTGAGGTCTTTGATGATCTGGACTTCACCCGAAGTGGTGGTGCCGCTTTTGTAGCTGGAAACGGAAAGAAAATCGATGGCACACGGAATATCAATCGCACGCATCAGATCTGCCATAAATACCAAAGAGCCTTTCAGTACCGTCACCAGAAACAGATTCTTATCTTTATAGTCGCGGGAAATTTCCGCACCGATCCGTTTGACGACGGCCTGAATATCTTCCTCGCTGAATAATACTTCCGCGATTTGATCGTGCATTGACATAAAGATCCCATCCTTTTCTTTAAACTGATTTTGAATGATCATATTCAAATACAACAATATGTTTGGTTGTCGGTGTAACCGCCGCGCGGATATCCACCGCCACTCCCGGCACCGCTACCACTCCCTCATCGTCGCAAAGAATCGGCAGATGTGAGCGAAGCGGTGTTGGGATTTTGTGCTCATTGAAGAGCTTTTTGAGGGATTTGCCTTCCTTTTGAGACATCGGGTGAATACGATCTCCGCTTTGTCTTGAACGAACGTAAAGGTTCCCTCGTATCATATCATAGGATACGCAATAATGTACAAAATTTTTGTGAATTTTTGATTTTTCCAAAAATTCATCGTAGGATATGCGTTTCGTGCGAATCGTCGTATTATGATAGTCTGTCGGAGTATCAAGAGATACGGGAATCGGCAGGTTATCCGTCACTTCTGTTTGCTCGGATTCGTGAATAAACAGTAATACGCCGTGTTCGCATACCGCGATCCATCGATGCGGTAAACCGCCGAAGCGTCCCCCCTCTTTCACTGTGCGCAACAGCGCTTCGGTTTGTGCGTGGTCCGGAGCAACTCCGATCCGGGAGAGTACCAGTTGCATCAAGGCGCGTTTACAAATCACATCGGGAGCCGCTCGCAATGTTTTGAGACAGTAACCGACTGCCAACGCGGCACGGTCAATCAGTTGAGCGGCAAGGTCTTCCAGAAAAGCATCTTCCTCCGTGGCAATTTGCGAAAGACAGCAAAGATGATCGACAACGCCGCTGTTGATTTTTTTCATCTCCGGCAACAACGTGTGTCGGATGCGATTGCGTGTATAATCGAGTTGATCGTTGGTTTCATCGATCATGAACGATAGCTGTTGTTCTCTGCAAAATTGACGGATGGATACAGCGGAGCACTCCATAAGCGGGCGGACAATATTTGCGCGCTTTATCGGTATCCCACGGAGTCCTTTGATGCCTGTGCCGCGAATCACATGAAACAAAACGGTTTCCGCCTGATCGTCTGCATGATGGGCGACGGCGATTTTAACCTGTCCTTCTATTGTCTCAGCCACGGTATCGAACAAGGCGTAGCGCAGACGCCGACCCGCCTCCTCTACGGTTTCGCTGTGGAGCTTCGCCTCTTTGGCAACATCGGCGTGAACCACCGTCAAAGGAACGGACAGTGCATGGCACAGCGCGCGGACAAACGCCTCATCGCGGTCGGCACTCGCACCGCGCAGTCCGTGATGCAGATGTGCCGCGTGGATGGTGGACAACTGTAAAGGCTCTTTTAAAGTCAGCAGAGCGTGCAATAGTGCTACGGAATCCGCACCGCCCGATAACCCGATCACCACGGCGTCTCCGCGTTCAAACAGCCGATGCTGTAGAACAGTACGGTGAACGTTTTCAATTAACGGATGCATCATCAATCGGTTTCACCTCTTTTAGCCGTTGTGATGCAAATCAATGCCGGTAAACTGCGTAAATTCGCCGCTCCAGGCCAGATGCACCGTACCAAGCTCGCCGTGACGATTCTTGGCAACGATCACTTCCGATGTATTGGCATCGACACTGTCGGGGTTGTCCTTCTCGTTTTTATAGTAATCATCACGGTACAGGAACAACACCTGATCGGCGTCCTGTTCGATGGAGCCGGATTCACGAAGATCCGCCAGTGCCGGACGGTGATTGGATTGCTTTTCGGTTGTACGCGCCAGCTGAGCGCAGACGAGCACGGGAATGTTCAGTTCCTTCGCCATAATTTTCAGCGAACGGGTGATTTCCGACACTTCCTGCACACGGTTATCGGTGCGCTTGGTGTGATGCATCAACTGCAAATAGTCGATAATCACCAGACCGACATCCTTAATGCGGCGAACGCGTGCCATCATTTCGGGTACGGTGATGCTGGCGGTATCATCCAGGTAGATCGGTGCTTCGCACAAGACGTTACCCGCTTTGGCAATACACGTCCATTCGTCCGGCAAAATCTCGCCGGTACGCAGTTTTTTACCGGATACGCGCGCTTCGGAAGACAGCATACGGTTGACCATCTGTTCACAGGACATTTCCAGATTGAAAAATACGACCGTCTTCTTTTGCAACAACGCTACGTTGCGGGCGATATTCAGCGCAAAACTGGTTTTACCCATACCGGGACGCGCGCCGACAATAATCAGGTCGGAGCGGTTCAGACCGGTTGTCAGGGTGTCGAGTGATCCGATGCCGCTCGGAATACCGACGTAATTCGCCCGCTCGACGGGATCCGCCAGCTTGTTGAATGTATCGTACGCTTCATTGATAACCTCTGCAATCGGACGAAGCGATCCGGTCTGGCGTTCCTGACGAATATCATAAATTTTTTGTTCAGCGGAATCCAGTAAGGTGGACGGCTGAATCCCGGGATTCATGGCGTCCTTGATAATTTCCTGTGCTGCTTGTACCAATCGCCGCACGTCCGCTTTTTCTTTGACGATGGTCGCATACGTGCGGATGTTGTGAATCGACGGCACTATTTGTGCCAATTTGATGAGATATGCCCGTCCGTCCTGCGTCGAAAAGAATTCTTCCGCCTTCAGATCATCGAGGATTGTAACAATATCAATCACCTGCGATGACAGAGAGCGGCTGGTCATCACGCGGTAAATAGATTGATGCTCAGGCAAATAAAAGTGATTGGCGTTAAGGATATCCATCACCTGATTCAGTGCATCCGGTTGCATCAAAATGGCACCCAGAACCGACTGCTCCGCTTCAAGACTGTACGGCAAATGCAGGCCGTCGGTTTCCAAAGTATTGTCTGCCACGGTGTTTTCTCTCCCTTTTTTGAACGATTATTCGGTCACGTCAACGTTAATGGTCGTTGTAACACCTTGTGTGAACTTGATCTCCGCAGAATATGTACCAAACGCTTTGATATCCTTCATGGAGATTTTTCTCTTGTCCACACTCACACCCGTTTGCTTTTCAACGGCTTCGGACACTTCTTTGGTGGTTACGGAGCCGAACAGCTTTCCTTTCTGACCGGCTTTGGCGTGAATGGTGATGGTCTTGTCCTTCAGTTGTGCGGCGGCTTCTTCAGCTGCTTTTTTGTCCATTTCGCGGTGATATTGCACCGAAGCCTCTTTGTTGCGCAAATCGTTCATCGCCTGCGAATCAGCGATCATGGCGAGATTTCTGGGCAACAGGAAGTTGCGGGCGTATCCGTCAGAGACAGACACCAGTTCCCCTTTCTTACCTTGACCTTTCACATCTTGTAACAAAATGACTTTCATATCGGTTTCCTCCCAAGAGTTTATTTCGTAGCGTGTTCTGTGTAATAGCGGTCAATTGCCGCTTTCAGAGCGACAGTACAATCGTCCATGGTGGAGTGCTTGATTTGCGCTCCTGCCATCGTCAGATGTCCGCCGCCACCGAGATATTCCATAACGAGCTGGACGTTGAAATTGCCGTAAGACCGAGCGGATATGTTGATGGTGCCGTTATCCTCAAACATCGCAAAGGCGGCATCGATATCTTTGACCGACAGCAGTTCGTCTGCCGCTTGCGAACAGGCTATACGCATTTCCGGTGGCGGCGTGTGGTTGGTTTCAGCACAGGCGATCGCCGTTTGCTTATAGAAGAAAGCACCGGCGATAATGTCGGCTTTCTTCCGATAGGATTCCATGCTTCCGGAGAAGATGGTTTTGACCGACACTGTATCGGCACCGCGTTTGCGGAGAAATGCGGCGGCTTCAAAGGTACGGACACCTGCTTTGAGCACAAAGTTACGCGTGTCCAGCATAATGCCTGCCAGCAAGGCTTCCGCTTCCAGTGCCGAAATGGCGGGAACATCCATGTATTGCACGAGTTCCGTGACCATTTCGCAAGCGGAGCTGGCGTAGGATTCGTGATAAAACAGCAGTGCCTTGTCGATATGATCGACCATTTTGCGATGATGATCGATCACAGCGACCGAATGAACGGCATCGTAAATATGTTTGGATTCCAGCAGGGACTTGATCTGAGTATCGGTGATGATCAGCAAGGTTTTCGGTCGGATAAACGTCACAGCCGTTTCGGGAGATACATACAGATCGTCTCTCCCTGCCTTATCAAACCGTACGAACAATTCGTCGGCGAGTGTGGTTTTGCGGGATACGACCAAATGGGCTTGCTTGCCGAGTGCGCGGCAAACCGATGTCATCACCAAACCCGATCCGACGCTGTCCAGATCGGAAAAACGATGTCCCATCACCAACACGTTATCCGCCGCCGCAATCAAATCCTGCAAAGCGGATGCCATGATACGGGTGCGTACCTTGGTTTTTTTCTCGACGCCTTTGGACAGACCACCGTAAAATTCAAAGCCGTTTCCGGTGCGTACCGCCGCCTGATCTCCGCCGCGACCGAGCGCCATATCCATGGCTTGCTTGGCGGATTTTTCGGCTTTCTTAAAATCGATGCCTTCACCGACGCCGATCGACAATGTGATAGCGGAGCCGCCTTCTACGGGGATGGCACGGACACGATCCAGCACGCTGAAACGATCTTCAGTCATTTGCGGCAGGTAGCGCTTTTCGACAATAGCGATCAAGCGGTTATCATCGTATTTGCGCAGAATACCGTTCGTAAAGCTGAGCCAATCCTCAATGGTTGTCTCCACCTGCGCGGCGACGCGCGCGCATTCACCCGCGCGGATTTCCTGCATCAATTCATCCAGATTATCCATCTGAATCAGCAAAGCAACCGGACGCGTGGCAAGATATTCCTCGGAGTTGTGATGAATGGTGGTTACATCCAGAAAGTACATGACAAACAGATCGTTGTTGCGCACGGTCAATCGGCTGACATATACAATGTAATGACGTCCGTTGACGTCCAGCTCAAGCTGATTGTTGGAATACAGATCCTTGACATCCAGACCCGTAAAGCAATCCTCTACACGCTTTCCCTTGCAGGAGATCCCCTCCATCACCTGTGCTTCAAAAAAGGCGTTGTGCCAAAGAATCTGATGATCGGCGGTAATCGCCAGCACGGGAAGCGGCGTATACGACAAGGACTGTTCATTGGTTTCGTCGATATGCTTCAATACGCGGCGGATATAGCGATCGATGACGCGTTGATGCGAAATCGTGTAGATCAGACACACCACCAGAAGCAACGCGCTGAATCCGAGCTCAATATACGCCACAAAGGGGTTTAAAAACCAGGTCACTCCCGACACTATAAACAATGCCGCACAAAGCCCCCAGACCAGCGGGGCCATGTGAAACAGTCGTGCATGTTTCATATTCGTACCTCAATGGTGTCGAGCCGATCACACATCCATGATAATAGGCAATACAATCGGACTCTTTTTGGTTTTTTGGAACAGCATTCTGGACAACTCGTCGCGGACGCGCGATTTCATGGTGTTCCAATCGTACGGATTGTGGCGGATGCAGTTTTCAATCACTCGTTCGGCGATCGCTTTGGCATCCTCCATGAGTTGCTCAGCTTCGCGTACATACACAAAGCCGCGGGAAACGATATCGGGACCGGACACGATGGTTGCCGTGATCGGATCAATGGCGGCGACAATGACCAGGATACCGTCTTCTGCCAGATGGCGACGGTCGCGAAGAACGATACTGCCAACGTCGCCGATGCCCAGTCCGTCGACCAGCACGCGTCCCGCCTGCACCGTCGAGTTAACGACCATTTTGTCGGGGCTCAGCTCGATGACTTTGCCGATATCGGAAATAAGGACGCGGTCATCGGTCATGCCGAGCGATTTGGCGAGATCAATATGTTTGTGCAGATGTTTTTGTTCGCCGTGCACAGGGATGAAATACCGCGGTTTGGTAAGCGTATGAATAATTTTAAGCTCCTCCTGGCACGCGTGTCCCGAGGTATGCACGTCGTACATTTTCTCGTAAACCACCTGACACCCGCGACGCATCAGCTCATTGACAACCTTGGTAACCGCTTTTTCATTACCGGGAATGGGCGTTGCGGAGATGATGATATAATCCTCAGGACCGACTTCCACCTGGCGATGATCCGAAAATGCCATACGGGTTAACGCCGACATCGGTTCGCCCTGACTGCCTGTGGTACAGATGATGACTTTGTCTTTGGGATACTGATTGATGGCATCCATCTCAATCATGATACCGTCCGGCAGACGAAGATAGCCGAGTTCCTTGGCGATGTTGACGTAATTGATCATGCTACGCCCGGAAACTGCCACTTTTCTCCCCTGCGTCTGCGCCACGTCGACGATCTGCTGAATGCGGTGCAGGTTGGATGAGAAGGTAGCGATGATAATACGGCGGTTTTTCGCTTTGCTGAACAGCTTCACAAAGCTTTCGCCGACGACACGCTCGCTGGGCGTAAAACCGGGGCGTTCCACATTCGTGGAATCGGCCATCAGCGCCAGCACACCTTGTTTGCCGAGTTCGCCGAAGCGCGCAAGGTCAATGACATCGCCCGAAATCGGCGTAAAATCGATTTTGAAGTCGCCGGTGTGTACCAGATAGCCATGCGGCGTTTTGATGGCAAGACCGACAGCATCGGGAATCGAGTGGTTTACGGCGATAAATTCCACCGACATCGCCCCCATCGGAACGATATCACCGGGCTTCACAATATTCAATTTCACCTTATCGGCAAGACCGTGCTCTTTGAGCTTGGACTGTACAAGCGCCAGTGTCAGTTGTGTGCCGTAAAGCGGCAGATCGTATTCTTTCAGCAGATACGGCAGACCGCCTATATGGTCTTCGTGTCCGTGGGTAAGCACCACGCCGCGGATGCGATCTTTGATTTTGGCAAGGTGGGAAAAATCGGGCAACACAATGTCTACACCGAGCATGTCGCTTTCGGGAAACGCCATGCCGCAGTCGATCAGAAATGCATCGTTTTCATATTCGATCAACGTAATATTCTTACCGATTTCATTGAGACCGCCCAGACAGGTGATTTTAACAGGCACAGCCGGCTTCGCGGGTTGTCTTCTCGTATAATTGCGTTTGGCAGGCTTATGGTTTTGCTTGGTGTTTTTAGTGGGGTTGTTGCTTTTCGGCTCGTTTGAAATCGTCTTTCCGGGCGTAGTCTTTTTCGTTTTTGTCGTGTTATTTTTAGCGGCACGAGGCGCTTTCGTATTGGTTTTACTTTTGGTGGTTTTTGTAGTTTTGGTTTCAGTAGTCACTTGGTATCCTCCGTTTCAGAATTCAAACACTATATATAAACCATAGGCAGTTTTGTATACAATTATACTTTTATATTGTACTTGTTTTCCTTGAAATTGTCAAGGGACACCTAATAGGTATATAAAATAATAAACAGAACTTATGAAAAACTCTGTGAAATCTATTGGCAAGCCGATATTTCTTTGATATAATGATGCATATTTGAGTGGATACGGAAGGAGCGAATGCGGAATGAAACACATCGAAATGTTTACGGACGGCGCTTGCTCGGGCAATCCCGGGCCCGGTGGCTGGGGAACCATCCTGCGTTTCAACGGCGTGGAAAAAGAATTGAGCGGCGGCGCCTCCTCCACAACCAACAATCGCATGGAGCTGACGGCTGTCATCGAAGGGTTGGCGGCGCTGAAAGAAACCTGTGAGGTCACTGTGACCAGCGATTCCAAATACGTGGTGGACGGGATCCAAAAAGGCTGGGCGCGTTCCTGGAAGCGCAACGGCTGGCGTAAAGCGGATAAAAAGCCTGCTTTGAACGCCGATCTGTGGGACTCTTTGCTGAATCTGCTCGATATCCATACCGTCACGTTTGTGTGGGTTCACGGACATCAGGGACATCCTGAAAATGAGCGTTGCGATCGCCTGGCGGTGGCACAAATCGAAAACTATCGGTAATTTTTAAGATTTCCTCTTGTAATCTACACCAAAAAGGTATATATTATATGCAGGCGCTTTTTGTAAGACGCTTGCACGCAAATATCAAAGGAGTTTTACGCATGGATCATTTCGTTTATGCTGACAACGCCGCCACTACGAAGCTTCACCCCCAAGCCCTGGAAGCGATGATGCCGTATCTGACCGAACAATACGGCAACGCCTCTTCCCTGTACGGCTTCGGACAGGAATCCCGTGTGGCGGTGGATACCGCGAAGGCGACGATCGCCTCGTGTTTGCATTGTCGCCCTGATGAGGTGTTTATTACCTCCGGCGGCAGTGAATCGGACAACTGGGCGATCAAAATGGCCGCCAAATTCCAAAGCAAAAAAGGAAAAAAACACATTATCTCCACTGTCTTTGAGCATCATGCCGTCTTGCACACGCTGGATGCGCTGAAAAAAGACGGTTTTGAGATTACCCTCCTCCCCGTGTACGATAACGGCGTGGTACGTGTCGAGGATGTACAGAATGCTCTGCGCGAGGATACGGCACTGGTTACCGTTATGTTTGCCAACAATGAAATCGGCACCATTCAACCGATTCGGGAAATCGGCGCGTTGTGCCGTGAACGCGGCGTCTGGTTCCATACCGATGCCGTGCAGGCGGTCGGTCATATTCCGGTGGATTTTGAGGATATGAACATCGATATGTTATCGCTGTCTGCACACAAATTCCACGGTCCGAAAGGCGTCGGCGCGTTGTTGGTGCGTAAAGGTCTCCGCTTCGGCAATCTTATTGACGGTGGTGCACAGGAAAAAGGTCGTCGCGCCGGTACGGAAAATACAGCGGGCATCGTCGGTATGGCAACAGCATTGTCTCTTGCTTGCGAAACGATGGAAGCTGATAACGCCGCACTCGAGCAAAAGCGCGATCGGTTGATCCGTGAGCTGACGGGCGGTATTATCCGCTCCCGCCTGAACGGCGACGCTGTCAAGCGCCTTCCCGGCAACGTCAACATCAGCTTTGAAGGCATCGAAGGCGAAAGTCTCCTCCTGATGCTGGATCTTCGCGGTGTGTGCGCTTCGTCCGGATCGGCGTGTACGTCCGGATCGCTTGATCCCAGTCACGTGCTGTTATCCATCGGACTGCCGCATGCAATTGCGCACGGTTCGCTTCGTTTGTCGCTCTGTGCTGATAATACCGACGAGGATGTGGAGCATATTCTGCAGGAAGTTCCTGTGATTGTGAACCGGCTGCGCGACATGTCTCCCCTTTGGGAACAAATTATGAAAGAATCGGACAACTGATTGTTTGAAATGGAAAGGATAATGTATTATGGCTTCAGTTTACAGCGAACAAGTGATGGATCACTTTGTTAATCCCCGTAACGTCGGCGAAATTGAAGATGCAGACGGTGTCGGAGAAATCGGCAACGCCAAATGCGGCGACATCATGAAGATGTACATCAAGGTGCGCGACGGCGTTATCGTGGATGTCAAATTCAAAACTTTCGGTTGCGGTTCGGCGATCGCGACCAGTTCCATGGCCACCGAAATGATCAAGGGCAAAACCATTGAAGAAGCGCTGAAACTCTCCAACAAAGCTGTTGTTGAGGCGCTTGGCGGTCTGCCGACGCACAAGATCCACTGCTCGGTGCTCGCCGAACAATCCATTCGTGCGGCGATTGCCGATTACTACGAGCGTCAGGGTATCGATCCCGAGCCCATCGTCGGCAAACGCATGTCCGATGAGGATATTGAAACGTGTCATATTTAAACGAAAAAGCTACCAACTCCTTGAGTCGGTAGCTTTTTAATTGGTATGAGAGGATCTGTAAGCCGAGTTCTGTCGTGGACAATCATCTATCTCGACCGTATGTTGCCATACGGCTCAAGCCGCACTGTTGAAGCACATCGGGCCAATGTATTGCTTCGGTCGGCGTTGCTTCGGATAGGGTTTGCAGGGCCATGCAGTCTCCTGCATGCCGGTGAGCTCTTACCTCGCCTTTCCACCCTTACCATTTGCATGGCGGTATATCTCTGTTGCACTTTCCCTAGGGTCACCCCCGGCGGCCGTTAGCCGTTATCCTGCCCTGTGAAGCTCGGACTTTCCTCATGCATAACTGCACGCGACTGTCCAATCCTCTCACGATCGTTAGTATAGCATATATTGGTTGGTTTGTCAAAGACAAGTCGATAAGAGAATAGAAAAAACTCCAAGCCAAAGCTTGGAGTTTTTTGGTGATCCATCGGAGATTCGAACTCCGGACACCCTGATTAAAAGTCAGGTGCTCTGCCAGCTGAGCTAATGGATCATATCGGTTCTTTCGACCGCTTAAGTATTATATACAACAGTTCCTGTTTTGTCAAGCGCATTTCGAAAAAAATCCGACAAAAATCAAAGTTAAATAAAAATAAGAGAATCCTTATTCGGCGGCATCCAGTAAATCAGGCAATGCCATGGGTGTATCGATCAGTTTCCAGGCTCCCGCTTGTTCCAATTCTTCCCTGCTGCCATAGCCGTATGTCACGCCGACACAGCGAACGCCGCATTGACGCGCCCCGTTGACATCAAAATGTCTGTCTCCGACCAACAGCACTTCCTCAGGACGCAATCCGTGCTGTTCCATACAATAGGAAACGACTTCGGATTTTTTGCCGCGTGTACCGTCAAACTCACTGCCGTAAATACCGTCGAATGCGGTATCTGTCCGGAAGTAAGACAGAATTTCTTTGGCAAAGACATGCGGCTTGGATGTGGTGATATAGGACGGAATGCCCTTCGCTTTCAGAGCCTGCAAACACTCTGTAACACCGTCAAATACAGCGGCTTGGAATTTACCGCCGCCGTTATAGTATTCACGGTAAAGACGGACCGCTTCGTCAATACGGGATTCGTCTACATGACAGACTGAGCGGAATCCTTCCGAGAGAGGTGGACCGAGAAACGCCATCATGTCCGCTTCGGAAGGCATCGGCAAGCCGAGTGTATCAAGGGCATACGCCGCAGAGCGAAAAATGCCGTCCTTGGACGCAATGACTGTACCATCCAGGTCAAACATGACTGCTTTTATCATGAGGGATCCTCCGCTATGGCGATAAACGCCGCCAGACTGCCGCGATCGGGACCGGTGATGCGATGGGACCAGAATACATCCGGACGGCACTTTGTGCACAGGTCGGTCACGGTAATATTGGCGGCAGGAACGCCGCATTGTAACAGGAAACGGCGATTGACTTCCCACAGATTAATGTGGTATTTGCCGTTGTGGTTGTCGTGCAGGATCGTTTCATCCGCAAACGGTAATTGAGAAAATGCCTCATACACAGGGGCGTCCACTTCAAAGCAACATTGTCCGATGGACGGACCGATGCCGACCTGAATATCCTTGGGATCACAGCCGTAAACCTCGCCCATTCGTGCCACGGTTACCGATGCTATACCTGCTACTGTGCCTTTCCATCCCGCGTGAGATGTAGCAACCACTTTTTTGACGGGATCTGCAAAAAACAACGGCACACAATCGGCATATTGCGTACACAAAACAATGCCTGGAACGTTGGTCATCATGCCGTCGACGTCCGCGTAACCTTTTTCTGTAATGACACCGCGTCCCGCGTCGCTCGCATTCACCGCCATGACGGTCGTGTGATGCTCCTGTGCGGATACAACGGCTTTCCGATAGTCGGTGCCGATGGCGTCACAGAAAAGTCGGAAATTTTCGAGAACATCCTCTTCCCTGTCGCCTCTGGTAAAGCTGAGATTCATCGAAGCAAAGATGCCCTTGCTGACACCGCCGAGACGGGTGGAAAAACCATGACGAACAAAATCGAGGCTATTCAGATTCGGAAATGTATAAAACGGGACGTCCGTTTTGTTACGCAGTTCCAAGGTATGTGTAACGGGAAAAAGCATGACCTGTTCACCTCTGTGTTTGCAGATAATTACGTACGTGCCGTCGTGTTCGGCTGATGATTAAAGGTCGGAACAACACGTTTGAGATCTTCCACGACCAGATCTGTCAGATTATCATTCGCATGCGCTTTTAAAACCGACAATTCTTTGAACAACGTATCGGCTTCGACGGCAATCTGACTGCCGATGAAGATCTTTTCGTTGTAGGTAGGCTTCAAACCTTCCTCGTTCATCAGTAACTCCTCAAACAGCTTTTCGCCGGGACGAAGACCGGTGAATTCAATCTTGATATCAACGCCGGGACGATACCCGTAAAGGCGGATCAGGTTCTCTGCCAGCGTCGTAATCTTGACCGGTTCACCCATGTCCAAGACGAATATCTCTCCGCCTTTTGCCATGGCGCCCGCTTGCAAAACCAGCGACACGGCTTCAGGGATGGTCATGAAATAGCGGATAATATCGGGGTGTGTCACGGTGATCGGACCGCCCGCTTCGATCTGACGACGGAACAGCGGAATAACCGAGCCGTTCGAGCCGAGAACGTTGCCGAAACGTACAGCCACGAAATCGGTTGTCATCGCTTGCTGTGCCATGCACTGCACGACCATTTCACAGCAACGCTTGGTGGCACCCATCACATTGGTAGGATTGACGGCTTTATCCGTAGAAATCAGCACAAACTTTTCGCTATTGTAAAATTCAGCGAGAGTAGCAATGTTGAACGTACCGATCACATTGTTCTTTACGGCTTCTTCCGGCGCTGTCTCCATCAGCGGCACATGCTTATGGGCAGCGGCGTGAAACACGAGTTGAGGACGATATGTCTCAAACAGACGCGTCATCTTTGCATAATCCCGCACCGAAGCAATATGCACATCCAGCGCTAAAGAGGATCCGTATTGACGAATCAGTTCTTGTTGGATTTCATACGCATTATTCTCATAAATGTCGACGATCACCAGACGTCTGGGGTGATTCGCGGCGATCTGACGACAGAGTTCCGATCCGATGGAACCACCGCCGCCGGTGACCATGCATACCTTATCGTTGATTAAGGTGTGGATTTCCGTTTGATTGAAAGAAATCGGTGCGCGGCAAAGTAGTTCTTCCAGTTGTAACGGCTTCGCCTGCGTCAGCATGTCGCCGGCAACCAGATTGTGCAGATACGGCAACACACGGATTTTACAGTTAGTCTTTGAGCAGTGATCGATGATTACACGGCGATCTTCTTCCGTGCAGGAGGGAATCGCCACGATGATGGTCTCGATATTTTCGCGTTCGCAAATTTCTGCCACGCGGCAAATCGGACCGTCAATGCGGATATCTTTCATTTTGCGACCGATTTTTGCAGGGTCATCATCCAAAGCAATAATCGGTGTATACAGGCTGTCACCTACCTGCATTTCCGTCAGTAACACTCGGCAGGTAGCACCCGCTCCGACGATCAATGTGCGGCTTTTTTGCTTTTTGGCCGCCTTCTCCTCCATGGATTTTGTGAAATCGCGCAAGGATTTATACAGAATGCGCATCGACAAAATCAACAGGAGCGACAGCATCATGTTCAGCACGGTAAAAATGAGCGAAAAACTCAGATCAAAAATGTGCAACCGATACAGCGTAGTCATGGCTATATACGAGAAAAACGCCGAAATGGTGATGCCGACAAAACAACTGATCAGATCCCGCATGGTAGCGTAGCGCCACACAGGCTTATACGCGCCCGCACAGCCGAGGGCGACGATTGCAGACAATGTATAAATGGTGGTGTGCGTCACGAGCGCCGCAATCGAAATATCGTTGTTGAAGGAAGGTACAAGATAAAAGAAAATCCAGACAAATGCTCCGGATGCCACCAGGCAAAACATATCTGCCAGCAAAAACACAAAGCGGCGATATTTACTGAATTCAAAGACCTTCTTTTTCAACGTGCTCTCTCCTTTGTGGTTCAACGAGGGGTTAACATTTGTTGCATGGATTGCATCAACGTCTGAATGCGTTCCCCGGGAACCTTCTTCTTCATGATGTCAAGTCCTTTGGTATATTCCGGAGGACGACTGCCGATGTTATGGCAATCCGTGCCGATCGCGTCAATAGTGCCGGCGGCAATCATTTTCAGCAATCGCCTGCGTCCGAATACTTCCAGGGACGATACATTTATTTGCAATAAACAGCCGATCTGTACAAGTTTGTCCAATGTGCGTCGGGATTTGATGACCGACGGATACCGTTCCACATGCGCCAACAACAGCGTGACATCAAACTCCGAGGACACACGGAAGATCTGATCCAGAAAGCGGTCATCGATCGTTTTGTTATACGGTAGTTCCAGCAACAGAATATCCGTTCCCGGCAGGCACAATTCCGACAAATCCTCTTGATTGAAGATATAGTCGGAATAGTAAACCTCTGCCGCCAAATGCAGACGAACGGGACCCTGATAGGTGTTTTGAAGATATCTGAACGACGCTTCGCGTCTGGCGAGAAACCGCTCAAGCGGTTCGCGCTGGGAGTAATAATGCGGTGTCAGCACCACATCGCATACCCCCTGCTCTTCCAGACGAGCCAGCATAGCAAGCGAGGTTTCGAGACTGTCGGAGCCGTCATCCATCTTCGGAAGGATATGCGTGTGGAAATCTACGAAATGTAAGTCATTCATGTCTTATCACTTTTTTCGCCTTTGTCCGACGTCTTTTTCTTTTTAGATTTGTAGCTGTATCCGTAGGTACCGTAGCCGTAACCCGAGGAGCCGTATCCGTAACCATACCCGTAGTTGTTGGAATAATATCCCTTACGGCTACTGCCGGTGACACCGTTCATTACGAAACCAATCACCTTGCAGTCCACCATTTCAAGACTCTTCAGTGTCTTGTCAAGTTCCTTATAATCCGAGCGATTCTGATACACAACCATCAGCACACCGTCGGTGTTTTTGATGATCGGATAGGTATCGGAAACCACGTTAAGCGGAGCTGAGTCAATGACGATATAATCAAATTTGGTCTTCAGTTGCTCAAGGAGTGTTTCCATCTGTGCACTGGCCAGCAATTCCGAAGGGTTCGGTACACGGGAACCCGCACAGAACACCATCAGGTTCGGGTACGAGGTCTTGTGGAGCACTTCGTTGATGGAATTCATGCCGATCAGATAATTGCTGAGTCCGGGTGTGTTGGGCAGATCAAGAAAGCGATTGATCTTGGGACGACGCAGGTCAGTATCGATCAGCAACACGCGGGCATCTGTCTGCGACAGAGCAATGGCGGTATTCACGGCGATGGTCGATTTGCCTTCGCTGGGCAACGAGCTGGACACTACGAACGAGCGACAACCGCTTTTAATGATGGAAAACATGATGTTGGCACGCAACACCTTGTAGGATTCGACGACTTTGAACTTCAGCGAGTTTTCTGCGCTGTTGATGATGGTGCCGTCTTCCTGCGTTTCGGGAGTCGTCGCCACGCCGGGAGCGGCGGGCATATCCATCGTATCATTATCCAGAATGGGTTGTTTGATTTTCATATTCGTCTCCTCCTTTCTTATTTCGTCTTCGGCGCCGTAATGCCGGAAAAATCGGGTATCGAACCAAGCACAGGAATGTTATAGCGCTTGGACAGCGTTTCTTCGTCCTTAATATGCGTATCGAAGAAGGCGATCAGCGCGATCACCGCCGCCGCCAGACCGCCGCCGATCAGCAGACCGGTCGCACAGTTTTGATTCATGGTCTGATTGATCGGAGTGGTCGGCAACACCGGCGGTTCGATGACCGTAATGGTGGAATGCGACTGGAAGGATTCGATATACGGCCACATTTCCTGCGCAACCGCATCGGCAACCGCTTTAATTGCCGCGGGATCGATGCCGGTCACATAGACATAAAACAGACCCATGTTCTCGACCTGTTCAAAGCGAAGCATGCTTCTTACGGCGCCGGCGCTGTAGCCGGTGCCGCTGGTTGTCGCTACACGCTCATAGAACGACGAGGTTTTCATAAGCTCAATGTACGCTTCCACACGACGCTCGGCCAGAGTCATCATGTTGATAAAGCTACCGACCGAAGACACCGACTCGTCGTCCATCAGGTTGGTCAGTGCTGACACCTTCATGGATGTGGTGTATACGGGTGCAACGAAGCATTTCGTGTATGTATACGCCACTGCAAGACCCAATACTGCACACAAAATAATGATCCAGATTCTGCGGACCAACTCCTGCAGAACCAGCTTAATCGAGATATCCATACTCTACCTCCGCTTTAAGTATAATTATATATATTAATTATACTCTAATCACCGTGAAAAAGCAATACCATGCGATACTTTATTTTTGCCTAATTTTACACAAAAAGACAGGATGTACAGCCCGTCAGCGAGTATACATCCTGTCTGTGTGTTATTCGTTAATGCCGTGCGCCGCGCGATATTCCGTGGGCGACATGTGCATCACCTTTCGGAACGCCTTGCTGAACGATTGAATGCAATCATAATTGAGCATAGCGGCAATTTCTGTTATAGAATAGTGTTCATTCCGAAGCAATTCCGTACTGCGTTCAATCTTTTTCTGACTGACATATGCCTGAATGGTTATCCCTGTCTTCTTGCGAAACACGTGAGACAGATAATTATAGCTATAACCGAGATCTCTCGCCATATCCATCAGGCTGTTCATGGTAAAAAGATGCTCGTCAATGTAGCGGATGATGGCGTATACGGTATGTCCGACCGCATTGGACGCGCCGCTGTTGAGCAGAGACGGATCCTCTTTGGTGCATTGAGCGCGATGAATCAGAATCAGTAACTGATCCAGATACCCCATGATCATCCATAAGGAGGATTTTGCCGTGCAAAGTTCCGCAATAAACAGGGACATGCATTGACGCACAAAATGCGCCTGCTCTACCACGAGAGGTTGGTCGATACGGGAATAAAACTCAAACAAGTGGTCGTTCTCCATGCTGAACGCAACAGGCATTACATCGTAATTCATACAAATGTACCGCAAAGCTCCGACGTCTTGCGCGGGGGCGATCGCTTCTACACGGGAAGCCGGAGCAACTACCACCGTGTTGGAACAAAACGGAATACATTGTCCGTTGCTGTCTATCAGCACCCCGTCCCCTGTCATACAAAAGAGTAAAACAAAAGCATGGGGGTTGACAACAGACGGAAGCGACTTTTGAATGGTGATTTCCCGCTCAAACAAATGATAAAGCTGGATACCGCTGAAAGGAGAGTGTGTCGAAAAAAAGCCGTTTGCATAAGCAAATTCCACGTCACCGCGTTGTTTATCCGGCATGGTTTACGACCTCCTCTCCACATTTATGACCGACGGGAAATTTACATCTCGATCGGCAGCCAGGCATACGGTGTTTTCATCGCTTCGAGCGCTTTGGCACGGATCTCGATCACGGCAATGGTTTGCTTTTGGTCCACTTTTACGTCGCCGGTGCGGAAGAAATCCACCAGTTGCTCGAAGAACGAGTCAAAGAAACGGTTGCACTCAGGAATAACCAGCACGTCGCCGTCCTTCTTCTGAATGCGGAAATACCAGGAATGGGCATTATGATACAGCGTCAGGTTGACCTTGCGACCGTCATCAAACTCGAGCACCCACGCCGGAGACAGCTCAGTACCGACAAACATGATGCGTGATGCGTTATAGCCCATCAGAGCTACCATCGGTTCAATCATATGAATCAGGTAGATTTCCGTATCACCGTTGGCGATCACCGTCATGTGATCGATTTCTTCGGGTTTGACCGTCTGTGCCATCACTTCATCCGAAAAACGAAGCGCCGACGAGGAGAATACAGGTGTATTATGTGCGTTGGCGTTCGCAAAAATACGTTTGGCGGTCGCCGTGTCGGGCGCAAACGTCTTGTCCACATAGCAACGTTTGCCCGAGGCGAGCGGTACAGCGCAAAGTTCCTCGTGATACTGCGGGTGATCAGGAGACAGCACAATGATGCAGTCACTCTTCTCTACCAGTTCTTCGATGGTATCGACACGCTCTACGCCGAATTTTGCACACCACTCATCGGTAGTCACGCCCGACGGTGCATCCTGGCGAGCGTAAGCGTACGCCACATAAAACTCATCCCCTGCAATACGTTTGAGCAGCTCGGGGTAATTATTGGCATGCCACTCGTCGAGGTAGTTATCAATAAAGCCGATTTTTTTCACTACGATCATCTCCTGTAAGGTAAAAATTTGTCGTATATTTATTTTAGCACAACTGTTATCAAAAATCAAGCAACAATCGTACGCAAAAACACCCCTCCCTGCCGTCTGACAGAAAGGGGTGCACGCGCCGTATTCATTCTGCTTTTTCAAACACAAATGCGTCATCTTTTACATCCACACGGATGGTATCCCCTGACGAGAACACACCCGAAAGGAGATGTTCGGCCAGCGGATCTTCGATCTTCGTCTGAATGGCACGGCGAAGCGGTCTTGCACCGTATACGGGATCATAGCCGATCTGCGCGATACGCGCCAAAGTGTCTGTAGTTACCTCCAACCTCATGCACAAATCTTCTACCCGCTTATTCAGCGAAATAAGCATGTTGGAGGCGATCTTTTCAATATCATCCTTCGAAAGCTTGTTAAATACAATGATTTCGTCGATACGATTGAGAAGTTCGGGACGGAACAGCTGTTTCAGATCCTCAAGCATTTTTTCTTTTACCGCCAGCTCGTCTGCTTTTGCGGAATCTTCACCTGCAAAACCAAACGAAACCGCCGTCTGTGTCATGCGGCGGGCGCCGACGTTGGAAGTCATGATAATCACGGTGTTTTTGAAATCAACTCGTCGTCCCTGCGCATCGGTGATCATACCGTCTTCCAGAATCTGAAGAAGAACATTGAAAACGTCAGGATGTGCTTTTTCGATTTCATCAAACAATACCACCGAATACGGCTTGCGACGGATTTTTTCGGTCAGCTGACCACCGTCTTCGTAGCCGACATAACCGGGAGGCGAACCGACCAGACGGGACACGGTATGCTTTTCCATATATTCCGACATATCCAGCCGAATCATGGCATTTTCGTCACCGAACATGACTTCAGCCAGCGCCTTGCACAGTTCTGTTTTGCCGACGCCGGTCGGTCCCATAAAGATAAAAGAACCGATCGGGCGTTTGGGATCTTTCAGTCCGACGCGACCGCGGCGAATGGCGCGCGAAACAGCGCTGACGGCGTCTTCCTGACCGATCAGACGTTCATGCAGAATCGATTCCATATTCAGCAACCGTGCACTTTCCTCCTCGGTCAGTCGACTGACAGGAATGCCGACCCAGCCGGAAAGCACAAGAGCGACATCCTCTTCCGTCACAACGCCGACTGTACCGTTCGCCACCTCTCCGATCTGCTCTTTCAGCTGTTCGAGTTGTTCGCGTGCCCGCGCTTCCTCGTCACGAAGCTCAGCGGCACGTTCATAGTCCTGTGCGTTGATCGCTTCTGCCTTTTCAGCCGAAATCTGTTCGATGTGTTCTTCTGCTTCGCGCAGATTTTGCGGCGGAGCGTACTCTCTGAGTCGCACCTTCGCCGCCGCTTCGTCGATCAGATCAATGGCTTTATCAGGAAGATACCGATCGGCGATATAGCGATCCGACAATTTCACCGCCGCGCGAATCGCTTCATCCGTAATGGTTACGCAGTGATGGGCTTCATATCTGGCACGCAGTCCGAAAAGAATCTGAACCGCATCCTCGTCAGACGGCTCGCCGACCGTGACCGGTTGAAAACGGCGTTCGAGCGCTGCATCCTTTTCGATATGACGTCGATACTCTTCCAATGTCGTCGCGCCGATCACCTGTAATTCACCACGCGCAAGGCTGGGTTTAAGAATGTTGGCGGCGTCCATGGTCCCCTCGCCCGCTCCTGCACCAATAATCGTATGAATCTCGTCAATAAACAAGATCACATCCTGCGATTTTTTCACTTCATCCAGTACGTTTTTGATGCGTTCTTCAAAATCACCGCGATACCGTGCACCGGCTACCATTGCCATCAGATCCAGCGAGACAACGCGTTTGTCGCGGAGCAGTTCCGGCACTTCTCCTGTCACAATTTTCTGTGCCAGGCCTTCGGCAATTGCTGTTTTGCCGACGCCTGGTTCGCCGATCAGGCACGGGTTATTTTTGGTACGTCTGGATAAAATTTCGATTACACGCTGAATTTCGGGACTGCGACCGATGACAGGATCGAGCTTATCTTGTTTGGCGAGTTCGGACAAATCTCTGCCGTATTGATCCAGTGTCGGTGTTACCTGTTTCCGATCCCCTTTATCGGCATCGTGATTGTCGCCTTCCTTTCGCGCGTCATCACGCATGGATTCGTCTCGCAGACCCAAATGTCGCGGCGAAGACGGACGGTGGCTGCGGAACGATGACTGTACATCCTCCAACATCGCCGCCACATCCGCACCGCATTGGCGCAGTAAACGCACCGCTACACTGCCGCGGTCGTTGAGAAGCGCCATCAGTATGTGTGGAGTGTCCGCCTGAACACTTTGACTGCGCGTAGCATTGGCAAGCGCCAGTTCCAGCACGCGACGGGCACGAGGTGTAAAATCGTGATGTTCAAGGGTTGTCGGATGTCCGGTGGGGATATAATTTTTCAACAGCAGTTCGTATTTCGATGCTTCTACCCCTGCTTTTTGAAACACAGGAGATACGGAAATATCCTGTGCACGAAGCATCGTCAGAATGATGTGCTCCGTGCCGATATACGTATGCCCGAGCTCTCCTGCTGTCTGGAATACAGCGTTTAAAACCATGTTGGCTTCTTTGGAAAATCCATGAAAATGATACATAACGGTTCCACCTTTCAATTGTTATGAATACCACCGACGCCGATGCGCACGATCTCTGCACGACGCCGATCACGAACCGACGGATCCATCGCTTCGCCTGACGATGCCATCAGGCATCCGGGTTGTATTTCTGTCATCAGGCGCGTAATATCTGCCAGAGATAAAGAAGTGAAGATGCCTTCGCACACACCGAGACGCACCAGGGACAGCAACGAAATGGCTTCTTCGCACGTAATCAGACGTGCCGTCTGAAGCACACCGTAGGCGCGCCACAGACGATCCTCGAACGTATCCTGCGCCAACAGTTTTGCGCGTGCTTTCCGTTCCTCAGCAAGAATCTGTACAACCGTATTTTCCAGGCGCTCAATTGCATCCTGTTCCGAAATTCCGAGGGTAGTCTGATTGGAAATCTGATAGAAGGCACCGTGAACTTTCGAGCGCTCTCCGAAGCTCCCTCGTATCGCGATACCGAGTTTTTGCACTACTTGTGCCACATTGTGAATCGCTCCTGTTTCGTGTAACGCCGGCAAATGCAACATAACCGATGCCCGCAATCCCGTTCCGAGATTGGTCGGACATTGCGTTAAAAAACCCCATTGTTCATCAAACGCAAACGCCAACTGTTCGTCCAGTGTCTGATCCAGATAGGCGGCTAAACGGTATGTTTCCGAAAGATGCAGACCGTCGCAGAGAAACTGAATGCGCAAATGATCTTCTTCGTTGACCATGATACTGATGCTGTCATCCGAAGAAATCAGCGCCACGGCATGCGATTGGGATGCAAACTCCTTACTGATCAGATGTTTTTCCACAAGCGACAACGTCTGTGCATCGGATAGTGTATCCAGCGTAACCCGTCGAAACGAAATATGATCGATGGAGACAAGTGCCTGTTCCACCTTTTTCAATACAGCCTCTCTCTGCCCGGTGGAACAACGGGACGGAAATGGTGTGTGCATAAGATTTCTGGCGAGTCTGATACGACCGCTGATCACATACGAAGCATACTCATGCAAGCTCATGACCGACACCGCCTTCCTCTAATGCACGGATCTGATCGCGCAACAACGCACAGCGCTCATATTGCTCCTGTTCCAGTGCCAGACGCAGTTCGTTGCGAAGTTCCTTCAAACGGTCCTCTGCCATCACATCAGCCGAAGCGGCACACCCTTTTCGACCGATGTGGACCACCTGTCCGTGAAGGCGTTTGACAGAAGATGCCAGTTGTTCCGAAAAGGTTTTATAACAGTCAGGGCAACCGACGCGTCCCGATTCAACAATATCGCGGTAGGTCAAAGAACAGGTCGGACACCGTTTCACCGACATCGATCGATTGTGTTCCGTGACGGTAGTGTCCAGCCAGTAATTCGGTCCGAAAGCACCTACTGCCGCCGTAACAGCACACGACTGACAAACGGGTACGGTTTCGGTTTGCCCATCAGCACTGTGTGTAATCGCAGTCACCGCCGGGCGCATCCCGCAAAGACGGCAAATCATTCCGCATCCTTCCTTTCTGCTTTTTGATGAATCAATACGGACGCAAGCATGTGCTTCATAAGAGATGCTCGTACACTGTCGCGACTGTGCGGCGGTATACACTGCAGTGCCCGGTCCGAAACCGCTCCCAGCATGGCGTATGCCGTTTGCGGCTGAATCCAGCCTTCGCTGTTCAGGTTTTGGATCACAGCGATTGCCGCTGTTTCTGTCACGGCATCATCCAGCGCGTTGATAACATGCATCAGCACCGACGGTTGCGTGGTGAAGCGTACGCGTTGTATGCGGATATACCCACCGCCGCCGCGGCGACTTTCCACCAGATACCCTTGTTCCGGCGTGAAGCGGGAACTTAAAACATAATTGATCTGACTTGGAGAGCATCCGATCTGAACGGCCAGGGAATTGCGTTGCAATTCCACAAAATCATCTGTCGCAGATGCGAAACTGTCTATAATATACGACGCTATGACATCGCTCATACGCATATTTATCCCTCCTTGATTATAATGTAGCACAAAGGTCAAAGAAAGTCAAGGTCTAATAAGGTCAAAAAATGCACAAAAAAACAGTAGTCCGCAACATACGGACTACTGTTTTAAAACAATTACTCTTCGACAGTCTCTTCGGTCGCTTCAACCGCGGCTTCCTCTTCGGCGGGAGCTTCGGGCTCAAGCAGAGCGCGGATCGACAGGCTGATACGCTTGGAATCGTAATCCACGTTCGTGATCTTAACCTGCACTTCCTGACCGACAGACAACTCGTCCTGCGGCTTCTCCACGCGGCGGTTCGCAATCTGCGAAATGTGAATAAGACCATCCACGCCGGGCAGGATCTGTGCAAACGCACCGAAAGCGGTCATGCCGACGATCTTCGCAGTCACAACAGAACCAACTTCGTAGTTTGCCTTGAAGATTTCCCACGGATTGTCTTCGTTCTTGCGATAGCCGAGGGAGATCTTCTTCTTCTCCGCATCGAGATCGCGGATGTAGACTTCAATCACGTCGCCCACAGCAACCACTTCGGACGGATGCTTCACGCGCTTCCAGGACAGCTCGGAGATGTGGACCATGCCGTCCACGCCGCCGATGTCGACGAACGCACCGTAGGAAGTCAGCGACTTCACCGTACCGGTGTAGGTCTGACCGACAGCCGCCTGCGACCAGAACGCTTCTTCCTGCTCGCGGCGAGCCTCACGGGCCACCGAACGGACAGAGCCCACCGCGCGACGGCGGGAGGTGTTCACTTCGATCACGCGGAATTTCACGTTCGTCTTGAGAAGCACGGAAAGGTCGTCCAGACGGGATGCACTCGCCTGAGACGCGGGAACAAACACGCGCACGCCGTTGGACACGACAAGGATACCGCCTTTGATCACGTCGGTAACGGTGCCTTCCAGAATATCACCGCTCTGTTCGGCGGCAACAATCGTATCCCAACCCTTGAGGGAATCAATACGTTTTTTGGACAGCATGATGGTGCCTTCCTGATCGTTGGTGCGCATGATCAGCAGTTCCAGCTCGTCGCCGATCTTCACCAGATCCTCGGGAACCGCATTCGGATCCGCGGACAGCTCATCCGCAGGAATGTAACCGGTTTGCTTGCGGCCGATAACTTCCACCTGCACTTCGTTCGGAGAAATCGCCGTGACGATGCCGCGAACTCTGCTGGTATCCTCTTTCAATTGAGATTCCGGGAACGTGACGTTCAGCGCCTCTTCAAAGCTCATCTCATCCGAGACCGTCGCCGCCTCCACCGGTGTAGTAATTTCGTTGTTGACATTTTCAGACATGGTGTATAGTACCTCCTTTATAATATCGTCGGGCGTCGATGCTCCGGCAGTAATGCCGATTCTTGCAAACGACGAAAAATCTGTCCCCTGCAATTCTTCAGCGGTTTCCACCAGCACCGTCGGGCAGTGGGATGCGCATACATCCCGCAACTTGGCGGTGTTGGAACTTTGACGTCCTCCGACAATAACCATCAGATCGCTTCGCGCAGAAAGTGCCCGGGCTTCCCCCTGCCTTTCGGCGGTCGCATTACATATTGTATCAAAAAGAAAAAGATTTGTATAGTGTTTTTTTGCAAATTTTACGGATTTTTCCCAAGTTTTCATCCGAAACGTCGTTTGAGCCACCATGACGATCGGAAAATTTGCGGTAATTTCGCGAAAAGCATCTGTTTTTGTCAGGCTTTCCAATTCCTTTTCGTCCGAAAAAACGAAGGACGGTCCGACACAGTGCCCGCGGATGCCGATCACTTCGGGGTGATGTTCATCTCCGGCAATTAACGCTACCGCACCGTTCGCTGTGTGATCCCGTACCAGCCGATGGATTTTTGCGACAAACGGACATGTCATATCGCAAATCTCAACGCCGAGGCGCTCAGCCTCCTCGTACACTCCCCGTGCAACGCCGTGCGATCGGATAACCATGATTTCTCCGTCCTGCACTTCCGACGGAGACGAAACAATGCGCACACCGCGTGACGCAAAGCTCTGCACCACCTGCGGATTATGAATGATCGGACCCAATGTGCAGACGTGCGCCCCCTTGTCCAGAAGAGCGTTCAGTTGTTCAACAGCACGGTTGACACCAAAACAAAACCCGGCTGTTTTGGCTAAAGTAATCGTACTCATACGCGATGCTCCTCCATCATATCGGCAATAGTCGCCATGATGGTGCGCGATGCAAAGCGAAGATCGGGACGATCCTGCTTCAGGTGTAATTCTTCAGGCGTAAGAGCATCGCCGATGACTACGGTCGTTTTGGATAAAAACGTCCGCGGTCCTTTCGACGGAATCAACGCACACGGAATGATCGATGCGTTCGATTTTGCCGCAATCAAAGCTGCCCCGGATTTGGCGGCACCGAGAGTGCCGTCCTTCGACCGCGTGCCTTCCGGGAAAATACCCAGTGCCGTTTCATGCTCCAGCACCTGAAAGGCGCGATTGATCGCCGACGAGTCATTGTGCCCGCGCGACACGGGAAACACGCCGAACCAGTGCGACAGAACATAACCTGCCAGTTTATTTTTAAACAGCGAGTCCTTGCCCATAAAATAGATAGGATAGCGTGAAGCAACCAGCAACAACACCGGATCAAAGGCCGAAATATGATTACAGCAAACGATAACCGATTGATCGGTATGCAGTTTCTCCCGTCCTATAATTTTATGAGGTAAAAGCAACCAAATCAGCGGACGGAAAATGATCAGTAACGCCCGACCGAATCGAATGCCAAATGAATGTTTCATAGTATATGCTCCTCAATAATACCGCGCAACAACGCGACCGATTGTTCCAAGGTATTGCCGCTTGTGTCCACACAAATCGCGTCGTCAGCCGCTTTGAGCGGCGCGGCAGCGCGCTCGCTGTCACGGGTGTCGCGTTCAATCATATCGGCAAGCACCTGCTCATAGGTAACATCCATACCTTTGGCAATCAATTCTTCAAAGCGACGGCGAGCACGATCCTCCACCCCGGCTGTCAGGAAAATCTTTACTTTGGCGTGCGGCAACACAACCGTACCGATGTCACGACCGTCCATGATGACCGAATGCGTTTTGGCAATATCCTGCTGAAGTGAGAATAAGAAGCGTCGGACCGACGGAATGGCCGATACAGTGGAAGCGGCTTGCGAAACGGCCGGTGTACGGATGTCCGCGGTGACGTCTTCTCCGTTCACCATTACGCGTTGCTCACCCTGCTCATCGTATCGCAGTTCTACCTTCAGGGTCGGCAGCAACGCTTCCACCAGGATCGCATCGGTCGGATTGATGCCTTTTTTCAGCACCGAAAGACCGACCGCGCGATACAGTGCACCGGTATCCACGTAAATATAATGAAGTTCTTTTGCTAAAATACGAGCAATGGTGCTTTTTCCCGCACCACTCGGTCCGTCGATGGCAACCGCCATAACAGTCGGATTCAACGAAGCCAACAAACTCACTCCTCTGTTAGTATTCACATGCCATGGCGCGCCCTGCAGCGACACCTGTAGAAAAGGCGATCTGGAGATTAAAGCCTCCGGTATATGCATCCACATCCAGTACTTCGCCGGCAAAATACAAGCCCGAGACCAGCCTGGATTCCATGGTTTTGGACGACACTTCTTTTACGTCCACCCCGCCTGAGGTCACAATGGCTTCGGAGAGCGGACGAAAATCGGTTACCGTCAGCGAGAAGCACTTGAGCATGCGGAGCAACCGTTGCCGCTGCTCTTTTGTGACCGAATGACACGGTAACCCCATCGGTAAACCGACGCGTGTTGCCACCACCGAAATCATCGAACGCGGTACCAGCGTGCCGAGCATTGTGCCGACAGTCGCGTTCTGATGCGACGCCAATTCACGCAACAAGCGTTCATCCAGTTGTTGATCGGACAATGCCGGTTTCAGATCGATCCGCAAGACATACCGTTCCGCCTGCATCGGGCGCAGATGCGCCGATGCACTGAGCACCAGCGGACCCGTCACGCCGAAGTGTGTGAACATCATCTCACCCATTTCTTCAAACACAACTTTGTCGGAAACGGTATCGATCGCCGTCAAAACAACATTGCGCAATGACAACCCTTGCATAGAGGTGCTGTCGTATTCTTTGGTGCAAAGCGGCACAAGGGACGGAAAAATCGGTGTAATCGTGTGTCCTGCCTGTTGCGCCAGTGTATATCCGTCGCCGGTCGAGCCCGTTTGGGGATAGGATGCACCCCCTGTACAAACAGCAACACAGTCTGCTTCCCAGGTTTTACCGGTTTCATCGACGACGCCTTTACAAACGCCGGCATCCAAGACCAGAGAGGTAGCTCTCGCTTGAACAAATTGCACGCCGAACGTACGGGCAAAAGACACCAGCGCATCCACCACATCCACCGCTTTATCGGATATCGGAAATACGCGGTTACCGCGTTCCACTTTGGTTTCTACACCGTGTTCCTCCAAAAGCGCACGGATATCGTCGCTGTCAAACGAAGAAAAAGCACTGTACAAAAAGCGTGCATTGGTAGGAATATGGGCAATCAAGCCCTGAATATCCGTCGCGTTTGTAACATTACAGCGCCCTTTACCCGTGATCATGACCTTGCGAGCCATACGCGGATTACGCTCCATCACCGTCACATCGGCACCGTACATAGCCGCCGTACCGGCCGCGAGCAGTCCTGCCGCTCCCCCGCCGATCACAAGCACGCGATTCATAGCACATCCTCCGTGTCATTTTTGGCGTATACGCTATATTGATCCCACAGCGCCTCCAGTTCCGTGAGCTTCTCACGGTTGGATTCGAGCGTTTTCACGGCTACCGCTACAATCAAAGCGTTAATAAGGCTCAACGGTGCCACCAGAGAGTCCACGATCGTTGCCATATCACTGCGTGCCAGAAGCAAATGATCCGCAAACGGCGCAATGGGAGATTGCAGACTGTCGGTGATCGCCACCACCTTCGCGCGGCGGGAATGGGCAAAGTGCAAAGTCTTCACGGCTTTGTTGGAGTACCGCGGAAAGCTCAGTCCGATCAGCACATCCTGTTCGTTGATATGGAACATTTCCTCAAGGATTTCCATTTCGCTGGAAGTATACACCAAATGGATGTCTCCGAGAAGCATTTTGAGATAGTACGCGGTGAAATTGGCGAGCGACCGACAACTGCCTGCGCCGAAAATATACACTTTACGCGCATGAATGATGGCATCCACCGCTTCATAAAACACATCACGAGGCAATTCGTCGAGTGTCTGACGGATATTGGACATATCCGATGCGAGAATATGATCAAGCACATCTTCATTTCCCATGCGCGCACAGGTCACTTCGATACGCTGGATGGAGTTGAGTTTACTGCGAATCAACTCCTGCACCGCTTTCTGAAGTTCAGGGTAGCCGTCATATCCGAGTTCGGCGGCGAAACGAACCACCGTTGACTCACTGACACCGACGGTTTCACCCAGGCGAAACGCCGTCATAAACGCTGCTTCGTCATAGTGCTCCATGATATATTGCGCAATCCGCCGTTGTCCTTTTGAAAAGGATTGCATATTCGATAAGATCCGTGTAGACAAATCGGTTGCCATCTCGAATCCCTCCCATTACCATAAAAGGATACAAATCAGCATATATTTTAACAGATGTCCGCGTGAAATGCAAGACAAAAACAGACAACTTGCAAAAAAGCGCCGAAATCATATCAGAATGATTTCGGCACCTCTTATTATTCTGTTAAAAAACATATTTAATGCGTTTAATCACGCCGGTGGTGCTGTCGAAAATAAACGTAACGGACGAGGTTTCCGAAAGTGGATATCGCAGATAATAAATTTGCGTGTCCAGTTCCTCGTAATCCTGCTCCGCTTCGCCGTAATACGTTTTTACCGTATCATACGTCGCCGTACCATCCATGCAATCAAAGCAAAACGCCGACGGATTGTCCGTTTTGGTATAATCCAGCAGTATCCATCGGACACCGCCGTCTGCATTAACCACCGCTTTCGCCGCGCTGTATTCGTAAGAAGTACTGCCGTCCTGTTCGTTCGGTTTGGCGGAAATCGGCTCACCGAATACCGAGAGCGCCTCTTTGGTAGTTATCGAACGGATGTCCGTGCCGTTCGACGACGGCAGTTGTTGACGCAAAAACACCGTATTCATACCGAGCGAGTGAGTATCGGGTGAAATATTACGAATCAGCACCTCTACGTTGATGCCGCCGTCATGCAATTGCAAGTAGCCTTCGCCGCTGTTTTGCAACGTGTCATTGTCAAATGTAAAATGCAATGTATCCTCATACAGCACTGCCTGAACACCCGATACAAAGGCGGTTTTGGCATCATCTCCGCCGCTGTGAGAATACAGATCAAAGGTAACGATATTGTCGGTAATATCGGCAATTACCAGCATCTGACCGCCTTGTTCGATCAGATCACGCTTTCCGACACTTTGTTCATCCACCCATTGCCCTTCAAATTGATCCAGCCATGCCTGTCGTTCGGCAGACACCGTCGGTTTTGTTACGGATATTTCCTGCTCCGGATCGGTCGACGGAGTCATGTCCCGATGATGTTTGAGGGAAAGCACCAACAAGACTGCGAGAATCGCAATCAGTGCAAATCCGATCACCGAAAGCACCAGCCACACACGACCGCGTTTTAAAGAATGAAGACCCGTACTGTCGTGCATATCATCCGTCTGAACATTCATTCCCGGGTGTTCCGATACGTACGTCGTTTCTTCGGGAATACCGGTCTCCGACACGTCCTCGGTTACACGGCTATGGTTTGCTTCACTATGAATTTCGTCCAACAGACGCATTGTTTCATCCGCTGTGTTGCCTGTATCCGGCAGTACCGAGTCCGGCACGGACGACGCGGAAAGAACAGCAGGTTCCTCATCGAAACGAGCGGCGCAATAGATACAATAGGATGCTTTGGGCGCTACTTTTTTGCCGCATGAAGGGCATTTTTTACCAGCCATAATCTTTTACTCTCCGTCAAAAGATAATCAACGCAACCATTTGGAAATAAACGGATGCAGTCGTACGCGGTACATACCGACGATTTGCCAAAGCACCGCATCATACACCATAAACAATACGTTTGCAAGCGGAACGGCGGCAATCAGAATCCAACGATCTATGCCGCGCACAGCGTCACCCGCCAGTACCGTCAACCAAAGTACCATTGCCAGCGCGAGTGCCGCATTCAACAAGATGGCTTTGACAATCCACTGTGCCGCTCGGCTATGCCACAGATTCACCCGAAGCTGCACGAGCGGATAAAACCCGAAAAACAGGATATACATTACTTTTGCAGGTATAGACGGCACCAGCAACAGTGTCAACAACGCGGTAACACCGTAGCAAGCCCAACCGAATCGCGAGCCGAGTTCCAGTGAAGACGGCACAAGCATCAGTCCTGCAAGAGCGGTAAGCGCCACTGTTCCGTAGGGAAAGAAGGTGGCAAACAGGATGATCATCGCCAGCGACGACAATACGCCGCAAAACGCTACACGGCGGGACACAGTCATGAGTACCCCTCCGATCAGCAACAGGAAATGCAATCACTGCCCATGCATTCACAGCAACAGTCCGCGCAAATCAGCGTACTGCAAACATCACACGGCGAGCAGGTGCATCCGCGCGGCCCATTCTGGGTGTATCCGCCGGAGCGTTGGTTAGCGGCACGATTCACCGCCGCGCGATATTCCGCATTATTCGGATCCATGTTGGAGGCGTATGTGAAATGGCGGTTGGCTTCTTCGAGCCAGCCTTTCTGATACAACACCTGACCTTTCAGGTAATGCCATTCTGCATTCCGCGATGCCGCGGGAACGCCGTCAAGCAATTCTTCTGCTTGTGCATAACGCCGCTGAGCGATCAATGCACGGATATCGGAAAAATTCGTTGCAGAACCACTGCCGCGAGCCTGACGTTCCTTGATAATCGTATCGTACGCCTCGTTGATTTCCTTCATCTTTTCCTGCGCCAGATCCGACAGCGGATTGTTATTATACTGATCGGGGTGGTACTTACGGGCGAGATTCCGATAGGCGGTTTTGATCTCCTCGTCCGAAGCAGACACAGGTATGCCCAATACGTCATACGGATTTCTCATCGGAAGCTCCTCCTTCTGGTGAATGTTGAATACGATGGATCACCGACGGCAATCCACAATACAAAATATTACGCATAATCGAGTCAAAGCAGGTGATCGGCAGCTGTTCATAACACTCCGTGCACACAGCAACGGTATTGTGAAGAGATTGTGAGATATACTCCCGGAGCTCCTCCCCCATTACGCCGTTATTAAAGTCGTGCGGAAATGCCTGTACATACGCATTGAACGATCCGTGTTTTTTGTCGTCCTCCGCATCATCAGCGGCATCAGCCATGTAGATAAACCGCCCCAGACAATAGCCGAAGCGTTCGGCGGTATCGCGATCATCTTCCGACGCCGATGCCGAGGCGAGTTTTGACAAAAAGACAGCTGTCGGATGCGCCGCGGCATCCAGCGACGGATGATCCGCGCCTTCTACCTCTGTCTGAGCATTCATAAACTCCTTCGCCCACGAAGCTTCCTGCGGACGACGGGACACGGCTTTTTTAAAATCGCGCGATAATAACCGGCGCGAGATACGGGCAACGATTTTCTTGAAAAATCGTTCATCGCAAACGGTATCGCTCAATTTATAATAGGTCAGGATCATAGCAGTGTCCGCGGCATAATCCAGCGACGTTACGGACGCAGGATCACAGAACGCCCGTTTTTTTGCGGGACGAAACGGACATCGTCCGACCGTAAACGTCGGCTGTTCATTCAGCAGAGCCATGCGAAACATCGCCAGAAAGGTAAAGTCGTAGCTAAGCGTCATGCGTGCCGCCGCTCCGTAGCGCTTGCCGAGCGCTTCACACAAAGAGCAGTAGATACCGCGATATTGTTCATATTCCCGATAAGTCAATTCCGGTTGAAACACACGAATATATCCAAACATCGACCGTTAACACCGCCTTTGCCTTATCATACAGTATCTCTGCTCAAATATAATCAACGAATTGTAAACTTTCAGAAATCAGAGTTTTAAAATCCCTTTTTCCATCATGGAACGGGCAGCTAACAGCACACCGAGCTTGCCAGAATGGAAGTTGAGACCACCCTGCATGTACGCCGCAAAGGGCTCGCGAAGCGGCGCATCCGCCGACAATTCAATAGATGCGCCCGCCGTAAATGCGCCCGCCGCCATGATCACCTGATCGTCATAGCCGGGCATATCCCACGGCTCGGGAACTACAAACGCATCCACCGGGGCTCCTTGTTGCATGCCCTGGCAAAAAGCCACCAGAGACGGGGCATCGTTCAGACAGATCGCCTGAATAATGTCAGCGCGTTCCTCAAGCGGAGTCGGACTGACGGTATAGCCGAAAGCTTCAAACAGCGCCGAGGCAAAAACAGCAGTTTTCAGCGCTTCTCCCACCACATGCGGCGCATGAAAGAGTCCCATGTACAGCGAGCGATTGTGTCCGAGAGAGGCTCCGACCTCCCGTCCGAGTCCGGGGGTAGTCATACGATAGGAGCACTGTTCAACAAGATCTTTCCGCCCGCAGATGTATCCGCCGTTTTCGGCAATACCGCCACCGGGATTCTTAATCAGTGAGCCCGCCATCAGATCGACGCCGACAGCCGAAGGCTCCGTGCGTTCAACAAACTCGCCGTAGCAGTTGTCCACAAACACAATCGCATCAGGGCGAACGCTCCGAACAGCCGTCACGATCTCCCCGATCTGCGCAACCGTCAACGACGGACGCAACGAATAGCCGCGAGACCGCTGCACATGTACCACGCGAATCCGCGGATTCTTTTTGAGCGCTTCCCGAATCCCGGCAAGATCGGGCATATGATTCCGAAGCGGTACTTCCTCGTAACCGACGCCAAAATCCGCCAGCGACCCATCGTTGTGTTCACCGACACCGATGACCCCGAGAAGCGTATCATACGGAGCGCCGGTTGCCGCGAGCAACACATCCCCGGGCCGTAACACGCCGAATAAGGCGATCGTGATCGCGTGCGTTCCCGAAACAATGGAATGG
The DNA here is from genome assembly GCA_045540655.1 of Acutalibacteraceae bacterium. Taxonomy (GTDB): domain Bacteria; phylum Bacillota; class Clostridia; order Oscillospirales; family Acutalibacteraceae; genus RGIG1959. Next base: position 5,638 of record JAZQHP010000032.1, on the reverse strand, counting down.
CGGATCAACGCATCTTCCGTACCCATGACCGTCGCAAACAGTTCATCCAGTTTGTCGCGTCCGCGATCGCCGTAACCGTATCCCGTGGTAGGAACAAAGTAGGTTTCGCTGACATGATGCTCGATAAAAGCGGACAGCATTTTCTGCTGATTATATTCGGTGATCGCATCGATCCGATCCAGAATCGGTTGAATGGTTTGCACAGCACGGTCGGATGCGTCCCGTAAGGACTGCGGAATATCAAAAAAAGGTGTTTCCATCAATTGTCATTTCCTTTCTGTTATGAACGGGTTACCTGTCCCCATTCACCGACAACGGTAAACCCGATTCGTTTATAAAGCGCATGAGCATACGGGTTTTTGGGGGATAAAAAGACCGTTTTGCCAAGCTGTTGCAGGTGATGGCTGAGCGTCAGCACACACGCCGAAGCATACCCCTTTCCACGCGCAGACGGCAAGGTGGCAACCGCACCGATCAGCGCTGCCGTTTCACATTCCGCAACCGTCATCGCCACTGCCACAGGAGTCCCCTCCTCGTATACCGCCACCGCGCGGCACAAATCACGTCGAAAGCGATGATGCGCATCGGCATACCACACGTCAAACGGCGGCATGGTATTGCCGAAACCTTCATGCAAAACGCGGTACATATCTCTTAAAGGAACGTCTTGCGCACGAGCATCGGCATCGGCATGCAGCGGTGCGGTCATAACCGCTTCACAGCAAGGCGTCGTTCCCCATTCTTTTGCAAGCAATTTAGCCGTTTTAGCATCGGTACGCACGGCGGTCACAGACGGGTCCATCGTTAAAAACAGGCGCATTTCCTCTGTGTCTGCACTTGCATGTAAAGTCGCCTGGGTATCAAGAATCGACAGTTTATTGCCGTGTTCGTCTTCGTAAAACCGTAAAAAGCCGCGATCGGCACCGTAAGCGGCAAATTGTCCGCATATTTTCAGCAATGCCTCGGACGCAGTAGAATTCCATTCCTGCGGGCCATGGCCCGCTACCTGCGCGATCACAATACCGAGCGCTCGATCAGCGCCGTGATCAGTTGGTAAACCGCATCCATATCTTGCATCGACAGCACGCAGGACGGCGAATGAATATAGCGGCAAGGAAGAGAAATCGCCGCTACTTTCGCGCCGTGAGCGGCGGTCTGGATCGCCCCTGCGTCGTTTCCGCCTGCCACCATCGATTTGGGTTGTGCGGGAATACCGCACGTCTGCGCCGTTTCCATAATGCGTTCATACAAAGCCTTGTCATACAACGTGCGACCGTCCATAAACGATACGACAGCGCCGTGATTGACAGCGCACACCTGCTTTGCTTTCGGTACACCGCACGTGTCCGCCGCCGTTGTGGCATCCACAACCACGGCCACCGACGGATCCACTTGAAACGCGGCAGTTTTTGCACCGCGTAAGCCGATTTCTTCCTGAACGGTAAAGGCAAGCCACATCCCGGTTTTGGGCTGTGTCTGTGCCAATTTCAAAAGGACAGCACATCCTGCGCGGTCATCAATGGCACGTCCGCGCACCAACTCTCCCATCTGCGCAAATTCCGTATCAAATACCACGCTGTCTCCGATGGAGACACGGCAAGCGGCTTCTTCTTTATTGCAAGCGCCGATATCAATCAGCAAATCCGCGGAAGGAAGGGTGGTCTTTTCGTCCCCTTTGCACATGTGAATGGCTTTACAACCGATCACACCGAACATATCGCGAATACGGACAGTGCGTCCGATCATGACGGCTTTGCTGATGCCTCCGACCGTGGAAAAACGCAGCAGTCCGTCTTCGGTGTAGCCTGTGACAATCATGCCGACTTCGTCCATATGCGCGGCAATCATAACGGTTTTTTCGGCGGACGTTTGTCCTTTCAGATGCACCAGCAAATTGCCGAGTGCATCCTCCTTGATTATATCCACATGTTCAATCGCCTCGAGCTTCGCACGGATATATTCACGTACAGGGGCTTCATCACCCGACACGCCGTCGAGTGAACAAAGTTCACGAAGATACGTCAGCATACGACCGCCTCCTTTGCGAGCGCCGCCATCAGACGCGCCGTATTCTCCACATCCCGCACATCGGCCATTTCCGTCGGAGTGTGCATATAACGCAGAGGAATTGAAATCAGCGCTGTGCGAACGCCGATGCGCGAGGTTTGAATTTTGTCGGCATCCGTACCGGTACTGCCGCCCATCACCTCGTATTGCAGAGGAATATCCAGCGAGTTTGCCGCCGTTTTCGCTTTTTCGATCAGCGAACGATCCAGTCCCGGTGCGACTCCGAGCATCGGACCCTCTCCGAACACACCGCATTCATGCGCGGGTGCATCGGGGGTGTACGCGAAACTGACATCTGTGACAATTGCGACTGTCGGTTCGGTAGAAAACGCACCTGTCAGCGCGCCCGCACCGCCGATTTCCTCCTGAACGGCAAACATCGCCGCGATGTGAAACGGAAGCGATTCCAGGCAAAGCATCTGAAACGCCGTTATCACTGCTGCACAGCCGGCACGATTGTCAAGGGCTTTGGTGCAAACCGTGTGCTCGCCCACCGCGCGAAACGGCGAAGCGAACGCCACACGCGTGCCGAGTGACACGCGGTCATTCACTTCCGACGGCGTCAGACCGACATCAATCCCCATATCAGCAAGCGGCTTGATTTCATCGTTTTTATCGGCCAGATGAGGCGGCGTGGAGCAAAACACGCCGTCAAGCGGCGGATCACACAAAACCGTGACGGGAGCTGCCGCCAGCACACGGCTATCCACACCGCCGCATGCCGCTACATGAATATAGCCTTGATCGTCGATCTCCGTTACTACAAATCCGATTTCATCCATATGAGCTTCCAGCATCACGACCGGCGCATCGGCGGTATCCGAGTGATGCCAAGCAACAATGTTGCCCAGCGGATCGGTAACGATCTCATCCGCATAGTCGCAAAGCATATCGGTAATGATTTGTCCGACGGTACCGACACCGCCGACTCCCGACGCTTCGCACAGTGTTTTCAACATGGTGCGCATGTATTCATCTCCCAGCATTTAATAAAGGGCGCAAATATTGCGCGGTATACGATTCTTTGACGGTTGCCACCTCTTCGGGTGTGCCGCTCGCAACCACGGTTCCGCCGCGATTACCGCCGTCGGGACCGAGATCGATAATATAATCCGCCACTTTAATTACATCGAGGTTATGCTCGATAACGATGACGGTATTGCCGCCGTCCACCAGACGTTGCAACACGTCAATGAGCTGACGGACATCCTCCGTATGAAGTCCCGTCGTGGGCTCATCCAGAATATACACCGTTTTCCCCGTTGCGCGGCGGGACAGCTCGGTTGCCAGTTTGACGCGTTGTGCTTCACCGCCCGAAAGCGTGGTGGAACTTTGACCGATCTTGATATAGCCCAGACCGACCTCGTAAAGTGTACGGAGTTTGCGGGCAATTTTGGGAATATCCTCAAAGAAGCTCAGACCCTCTTCGACGGTCATATCCAGGACATCGAAAATATTCTTTCCTTTATAGCGAACTTCCAGCGTTTCGCGATTGTATCGTTCGCCTTTACACACTTCGCACGGCACGTACACATCCGGCAGGAAGTGCATTTCGATCTTGATGATACCGTCGCCCTGGCACGCTTCGCAACGACCGCCTTTGATGTTGAAGGAGAATCGCCCGGGACCGAATCCATGCATTTTGGCATCCTTGGTCGACGCGAACAGTTCACGGATATCGGTAAACACGCCTGTATACGTCGCGGGATTGGAACGCGGCGTTCTGCCGATGGGCGACTGATCGATATCGATCACTTTATCGAGATACTCAATGCCCTCTATATCCTCACACTCGCCCGCGTGTGTATGTGCTCCGTTGAGCTTTTTGGCGAGCGTTTTATACAATATTTCGTTGACAAGTGTGGATTTTCCCGATCCGGACACGCCGGTTACACAGTTAAGCGCTCCAAGGCGGAAAGAAACATCAATATGTTGCAGATTATTCTCCCGCGCACCACGCACCGTCAGTGTATGGCCGTTGCCTTTTCGGCGTTCGGTCGGTACGGGAATCACTTTCCGCCCGCTCAGATAGGCACCTGTTACCGAGTGCTCGCAGGCGCACACCTCTTCGGGTGTACCCGCGCATACGATTTCGCCGCCGTGCACACCGGCACCGGGACCGATATCCACAATATAATCCGCCGCGCGCATCGTATCCTCGTCGTGTTCGACAACAATCAGCGTATTGCCGAGATCGCGAAGACGACGAAGGGTATCCAGCAGTTTTTCGTTGTCGCGCTGATGAAGACCTATGCTCGGCTCGTCCAGAATATACAACACACCCATCAGGGAAGAGCCGATCTGGGTCGCCAAGCGGATCCGCTGGCTTTCTCCGCCCGAGAGGGTTCCCGCACTGCGGGAGAGGGTCAGATAATCCAAGCCCACACTCTTCAAAAAGTTCAGTCGCTCGATCACTTCCTTCAGCACCCGCTCTCCGATCAGGCGATCCTTTTCGGAAAGGGAGAGGCCTTTGAAAAAGTCCACTGCCTGATGCACCGAAAGGTCGGTCACCTCTGCAATGTTCTTTTCCCCTACCGTGACCGCCAGCACATCGGACTTCAACCGCTTGCCGCGGCAGGAAGGGCAGGGGCAGTCGCTCATAACCATCTCGATCTCGCGGCGCACCCATTCACTGTTGGTCTCCTTAAACCGCCGCTCCAGATTGGGAACCACCCCTTCAAAAGCGGTATTATAGTTCATGGAACCGAAGGAGGAATTGCGCTGCATCTCCAGCTTCTCCCCGTTATTGCCGTAAAGCAAAATATTCTGTTGCCGCTCGGTCAACTGCTCAAAGGGGGTATCCAAAGAAAAATCATATTTTTTACTCAACGCCTTAAAATACATTTTGGCGATATTATCGGTGGAAGAAAGATACCATCCGCTTGCCTTAATGGCACCCTCATTCACGGAAAGCTGAGGCTTTGGTACCACCAACGCAGGATCCACCTTCATCAAAAAGCCCAAACCGTCACACTCGGGGCAGGCACCGAAGGGGTTATTGAAGGAGAACATCCGCGGAGAAAGTTCTTCCATGGAAAAACCGTGCTCGGGGCAGGTGAAGTTTTGGGAAAAGAGGATCTCCTCTTCCCCTTCGGGTGCCACCAGCACCAAGCCGTCTGCCTGATGGAGTGCTGTTTCCAAAGAATCGGTCAGCCGCTGCTGAATGCCCTCTTTCATCACCAAGCGATCCACCACGATCTCGATGGAGTGCTTGATATTCTTATCCAAGGTGATCTCTTCGGAGAGATCGTAAAGATTGCCGTCGATCCGCACCCGCACAAAGCCGCTGCGCTTGGCATCCTCCAACAGTTTTTCATGGCGACCCTTTTTGCCCCGCACCACCGGTGCCAAGACGGTCAGGCGGGTGCGCTCGGGAAGGGCGCAGACCTGATCCACGATCTGATCCACCGTTTGCTGGGCGATCTCTCTGCCGCAAACAGGGCAATGAGGCTTGCCGATGCGGGCATAAAGCAGACGCAGGTAATCATAGATCTCGGTAACGGTACCCACCGTGGAACGGGGGTTTTTGGAGGTGGTCTTTTGGTCGATGGAAATGGCGGGAGAAAGACCG
>JAZQHP010000031.1:0-5148 GCA_045540655.1 Acutalibacteraceae bacterium | reverse complement strand
GTGGTGGCTTTCACGTTCACACGCGCGGGGTCCAGCTCGAGCGCCTGTGCGAGAATGTCCCGCATGGCGGGGATGTACGGCTTGAGCTTGGGACGCTGACACAGCACCGTCGCATCGATATTTTCGATCACAAAGCCCTTCTCTTTCACGAGCGCCGCCACCTGTCGGAGCAGTCCGACGCTGTCCGCGCCCTTGTAAGCAGGGTCGGTGTCGGGGAACAAGCCGCCGATGTCGCCGAGCGCTGCCGCGCCGCAAAGCGCATCCATGACGGCATGAGTGAGCACGTCGGCGTCCGAATGCCCGAGCAGTCCTTTCTCGAACGGCACCGTCACGCCGCCGAGAATCAGCGGACGATCCTCCGCATAGCGATGCACATCGTATCCGTGACCGATACGCATACCGCCCACTCCTCTCCTTGTCAGAATCGCACGCGCCGCGGGAATATCCTCGGGCGTGGTGATTTTCAGATTTTCGTATGAGCCCTCCACCAGCGTCACAGCGGCACCGATACGTTCCACCAGCTGGCAATCGTCCGTCAGATCCCAGCCGTTGTCCGCCGCCGTCTGCATCGCCTGACGATAGAGCGCCGTATCAAACACCTGCGGCGTCTGTACCTGCCACAGGGTCGCGCGATCGGGGGTCGCGGTAATGATACCGTCGGCATCCGCCTGTTTGATGGTATCCTTCACGCGCACCGCCAGCGCCGCCGCGCGGCAGGTTGCCGCCGTCTGTATCACACGGTCGATCTCCTCGGGCGTGATCAGCGGGCGCGCACCGTCGGCAATGGCGACCAACGCCGCGCGTTCATCCACCAGCGCCATGCCGTTCGCCACCGATTGCTGGCGGGTATCCGCCCCCGCCGTAATCGCGCAAGGGGTGGTCAACGCCGCGCACCATTCCTCCAGCAACGCGCGATCCTCCCTGCGACCGACCACCACGATATGGCTGACCGACGAACGGTCAAATGCCTGCAGGGTGTGCCACAGCACGGGCTTGCCGCCGAGCGGCAACAACAGTTTCGGACATCCCATGCGGGTGGAACTGCCCGCCGCCACGATCACGGCGGTGGTAAACGGAACGGTCATGTGCTTTCTCCCCTTATGCTGAAATTGACGAAACAAGGCCACCCGAGCATTCAGGTGGCCTTATCGTTCCATCATTGATAATCCTTAGTTGGCGGTGTCGTCGGTCGCCTTCTTGGGCGTGTTGCTGCGGAGCATCTGACGCGCCTGACGAATCTCGTTGAGACGGCTCATCAGATTTTCCTCGGAGCGGCGAAGCACGTCCTCGGCAAAATCGTTCGCACCCTTGTACATCTCGCGGGACTTCTGCTGAGCGCGGGTGAGCATTTCCTCCGCGCGCAGATGCGCCATGCGGGAGATCTCTTCCTGGGCGATCATCGCCTGCGCGCGCTCCTCCGCCTTGCGGACGATGGACTCGGCTTCACGCTTCGCTTCTTCCACGATCTTGGCGCGATCCGCCACCAGGTTCTTCGCCTGACGGATTTCCGACGGCAGTGCCGCACGGATATCGTCAACGATGTCGCGGAGCTTGTCCGCTTCGATCATGCACTTGCCGCCCGACAGCGGCCCGTCCCATGCTTTATCGACCATGTCGTCGATTTGGCTCAACAATTCTTCCAGATTCATAACTCTTTACCCATCCTTTCGAAATTTTTCTCGAATATCCTCTAAAATGCATGCAGGGACAAAGGCGGAAACATCCTCGCCGTACTGTGCCACCTGCTTGACCAAGCTGGACGACAGATACATCTTATCGTCGGTTGCTGTCAGAAACACGGTTTCCAGGGTATGGTTGAGTTCACGGTTGGTCAGTGCCATCTGGAACTCATATTCAAAATCCGACAGTGCGCGCAACCCCTTCACAATGACCGTGGCGCCCTGCTGCTTGGCGTAGGACGCCAGCAAGCCGTCATAGCAGTCCACCGTGACGTTCGGAAGATGCGCTGTGGAGCGTCGGAGCATATCCACGCGTTGCTCCGTGGAAAAGAGCGGTTGCTTGGCGGCGTTGACCATCACGACCACGATCACGCGGTCAAACAGCGCCGCCGCCCGCTCAATAATGTCTAAATGTCCGTTGGTCACGGGATCAAAGCTACCCGGACAAACCACTGTTTTCATAGTGCCGACTCCTTTCCGGTGACGGCATAGCGGTAAAACCAAACCATTGTTTTGCCGTAGCGCCGTTGCTTTTCCAGCACCAGCGATGTCCCCACCTGTTCGGGAAGGACCGTAGCGGCATCGGTTTCACACACAACCGTCGCGCCCGCCCGCAACAGCGGCGGCAACAACGGAAGCACCGTGGGCAACAATCCCGCTTTGTAAGGCGGGTCAAGAAACACAATATCGAACGCGCCGCCCTTGGCACAAAAGCCGTGAGCCGTGGTGTTCACCACCTGTACGCCGTCCGACAGCTTGGCGCCGCGGGCATTCTCCCGCACCACCGCACACGCGTCCTTGCTGGTATCTACAAACACACACGATGCGGCTCCGCGGCTGAGCGCTTCGAGCCCCATCTGACCGCTTCCCGCAAACAGATCCAGCACCCGTCGCCCTTCCAGATCAAACTGCAGGGCACTGAACACCGCTTCCTTCACCCGTTCGGTGGTGGGGCGCGTCGTATCCTCGCCGGGGAGCGTTTTCAAAGGGAATCCCTTGGCTTTCCCCGTGATAATTCGCATCATGGGCATCGGACCTTTCTGTATGTATCACTTTATTATCCCATGTTTTTCGCCTACTGTCAAGCGTTTTGCAATTTTTTATCTTTTTCCAGGCTGGCGTTCGCCGCGCGGATGACTGCCGCTTCCATGCCGCTGTCGATGAGCGCCGCGACCCCTTCGATGGTGGTGCCGCCGGGCGAACACACGCTGTCGGCAAGGGCGCGCGGATGATCGCCGCTTTCCAGCAGGAGCTTCGCCGTGCCGAGCACGCTTTGCGTCACGATGGCAAGCGCCGTCTCCTTCGACAGCCCGTTTTGCACACCCGCCGTCGCAAGTGCATCCATATACATCAGCGTGTACGCTGGCGAGCAGCCGCCGAGCACCGAAAAGATACCGAACTGCTCCTCAGCCAGCGGCAACACCGTGCCGACCGATTCAAAAATCGTGTACACCGTTTCCACGTGGCTTTGGGTCACGTGCGCGTTACTGCAATACGCCGTGACCGCTTCGCCGACCTTGGCGGCGATGTTGGGCATCACACGCACCAGCGGCAGATCCGCAGACAGGAGATTCGCAATGCTGTCGAGCGTTTTGCCCGCCGCAATGGAAATCACCAGCGGTTTTTGCGTGAGCAATACCGTGCGAAGCGGCGGCAATGCCACCGAAAAGACCTGCGGTTTGATCGCCAGTACCACCGCCTGTGCCGATTCGCACAGTTGTTCCGCCGTCTGGCAGACCGTGATGCCGCATTCCTGACGCAAAGCGTAGGTCTTTTGCACATCGATATCAAAGCACAGGATGGACGCGGGCGCTATGCCGCTTGCCACCATGCCGCGAATGATCGCTCCTGCCATGTTGCCGGCACCTAAAAATCCGATTTTCATACGCTGTCACCTCATCTGTTCCGAAGAAATGGCTATATCTATGTTCAGTATAGCACGGAAGCGCGCACTTGCCAAGTCTTTTCTGCATCATCAAGCAAACTTTGACATTTTTAAGGTATATGGTATAATATATATATCATTACTTTTGAAAAGGAGAGATTGTATGACACGCGTCATCTGTATACTAGCCGTCTTGCTGATGCTGTGCAGTCTGTGTCTGCTGGTCGGTTGCAACGAACCGAAGATCCTCCACTGCGACCATTGCGGCGTCGAGGTGGATGTTGGCTCCTCCTCCAACATGGAAGAAGACTGGCTCATTTACTGCGAAACCTGTAACGAGGAATTGTTCGCGGATAACCCTGTGTTTGATTTTGACGATAACCCGCTCGCCTGACGAGAATCCACCAATAAACACCCCCCGCCATCGATGGCATCGATGGCGGGGGGTGTTTTTCTTGTTCATGAATCGGCGCTATCGGCATCATCCTTTGCCCATCGGCGACGGTTACCCTGCCGTCATCGACAAGCAAGTGGATCTTACATTCTTTTTTAAAAAATTTATCAAAAAGTGTTGACAAAGGAACATAGCTGTGTTATATTATGTTTGTAATCAGTACAAACTTGAAAGCAATACAAAAGAGGTGATGCGATGAACACACGGTATGCCGAAATCCTGCAGCAACACGGTGTGCGACCGACGCCCCAGCGTCTGGCGGTGTACGAATACCTCGACACCCACCGCACACACCCCGCCGCCGATGCGATCTATGAGGCGCTGTTACCGACCTACCCGAGTTTTTCCCGCACCACGATTTACAACACCCTGAAGGTACTGATGCAGGCGGGATTGATTCGCGTGGTCACCATCGACCCGAACGAACAGCATTTCGACGGCAACCCCGCCGACCACGGTCACTGCCGATGCGAATCCTGCGGCAAGCTGATGGATTTTTCCATCCCTGCCGATCGCATCGCCGACCTCATCCCCGACGGCTTTTCCGTGTCCCGACGCGACGTGTTCTTCACGGGACAATGTCAGGAGTGCCGTTCTGTTTCCCCGCATTAAAGCATAGGAATGCTTTAAGATACTGTCAGAAATTATTTAAAATTCATTTTTAGGAGGATCTCATTATGAAAAAGTTTGTTTGCCCTGTTTGCGGTTATGTCCACTCCGGTGACGAAGCCCCTGCGGTTTGCCCGCTGTGCGGCGTGCCCGGCGCGAAGTTCACCGAGATGGCGGAAGATGCGGCGCTCGCCGCGGAGCATGAGTTCGGCGTGTACGGCAAAACCGTCGAAGCGAACGATGCGATCTCTGCCGAAGATAAGGCGTATATCCTTGAGCAACTGAAGGCGAACTTCAACGGCGAATGCAGCGAAGTCGGTATGTACCTGTGCATGGCGCGCATCGCCCATCGCGAAGGCTATCCCGAAATCGGTCTGTACTGGGAAAAGGCCGCGTACGAAGAGGCGGAGCATGCCGCGAAGTTTGCGGAGCTGCTCGGCTCGACGCTGGAGCCCAACATGCCCGCTTCCACCAAGGCGAACCTCGCCTGGCGTGTGGACTGGGAGTTCGGCGCGACGCAG
>JAZQHP010000030.1:0-21744 GCA_045540655.1 Acutalibacteraceae bacterium | reverse complement strand
GAGGGTGGCACACCGTAAGGTGTGACGGGAGGATTGTTTTACAACCAACAATCCCTCAGTCAAAACCTTCGGTTTTGACAGCTCCCTTTGCACAAGGGAGCCTAACGAACTATCCATAGCTAAAGCTCTTTTGCCCACCAGCAGAGCTGGTGGTTGTCGGATGAAACAAAAAGCCTGCACACGGCACGCCCAACGCGTGACCTTGTGCAGGCTTTTTTAATATAAGCGGATTACAGGTGCTCCTCGAGGTAAGCCACCAGATCGCCGATGGTGCGGATCTCATCAATTGCTTCATCGGGAATCTCCACGTCAAATTCATCTTCCAGGGACATCAGCAGATCGATCACTTCCACGGAATCCGCGCCGAGATCTTCCTCGATGTTGGTATTGTCCGTCAGATCGCTGATTTCCACGTCAAATTGTTCGCTCAAAATCTTCTTAACCTTATCGATGACCATGATTCTTTCCTCCAAAATACAGTTTTCGCGGCTATGGTACTGGACACCGTGCCGTTGGGTGTGATATAATGCGGACGTGACGACCGATGTCCGATGCCGTCACACGCCAATGGGCGGAGCAATCGCTCTCCATGAATTATAGTATAAACATTTGCGCCGTCTTGTCAATTCTTTTTTGAAAATTTTTACAGAATCCTGCATTTTCAGGTTTCCGAAAGGAGTTTTTTCGCATGCCTGCATCCTACGGTCTGATCGGTCATCCGCTGGGGCACTCCCTCTCTCCCTATATCCATCGCCGCCTGTTTGCGCTGGCAGGGCGAGAGGAAGAGTACGTGCTGGAGGATATCGACCCCGCCGATCTGTCCGTTGCCTTTCCCGCCCTTCTGAAGCGCATCAAGGGTTGCAACGTCACCATTCCCTACAAGCAACAGGTGTTGCCCTTCCTGGACCGTCTGTGCGGCAAAGCGGCGATCTATCAGACGGTCAACACCGTCGCCATCACCGACGACGGCATCCTCGGCTACAACACCGACGCCGACGGCTTCCTGCACGCCCTTGAGGACGCAGGTATCGCGCTTCAGGGACGCGTGTGTCTGCTGGGCGCGGGCGGCGCCGGCACCGTGCTCGGCTTTGAAGCGGCGCTTGCCGGATGCGAGGTCGTGTCCTACGATCCGTATTCGCCCGCCGCCTCCGAACGCCTGTGTGCGCGGTTGCGCGAAATCGCCCCCGATGTGGTGTGCGAAGCCGCCAAAGCTCTGCCCGAAGGCGATTTCGACCTGCTTCTCAACACATCACCCGTCGGTATGTATCCGAAAGTAGACGCCTGTCCCGTCCCCGACGAGCTGATCGACCGCGCCGCGGCGGTCTTTGACGCCATCTACAATCCGCGCCGTACCCTGCTTCTGCAAAAAGCCGCCGCAGGCGGCGCCAAAACCGCAGGCGGCATGGCGATGCTGGTGTGGCAGGCGGCCATCGCCCAGGGACACTGGTTCGGCGCTTCTTTTGATCCCGCCGACATTCAGGCAGTGATCGACGGTTGCTACGACGAGCTGGCGGCTCATTTCTGATCGGAGGGGATCGGCGTTGAAAAACATTGTACTGTGCGGCTTTATGGGCTGCGGAAAATCCACCGTCGGCAAACTCCTCGCGGATGCCACCGGGTTTGCGTTTGTGGATATGGACAGCTATATTGAGCAGACGGACGGACGCACCGTGTCGGCGATTTTTACCGCCGACGGTGAAGCGCATTTCCGTCACCTGGAACACGAGGCCTGCCGCGCGCTGTCCGGACAAACGGGGCTGGTCATCGCCACGGGCGGCGGCGCGGTGCTTCGCGCCGATAATGTAGACGCGCTTCGCGATGGCGGCACCATCGTATGGCTCAAGGTCCATGCCGACACGGTGCTCTCCCGCCTGCAGGACGACACCACCCGCCCGTTACTGCAACGCCCCGACAAAGCAGCGGCGGTGACCGAGCTGTTGACCGCCCGTACCCCACTCTATGAAGCGGCGGCCGATATCACTGTGGATGCCGATGCCGATGCACCGACTGTTGCGGCGGCGATCCTGGCGGCACTGGGCAACGCGTGATTATGTAAAATTGTCAATTTCCACGATTCTCATTTGGTGATTCTCCCCATCTTTGCCATTTTTGTAAAAATTGTTGCATTTTTTTATGGGGTATGTTATACTTTAATATATCTAAGAGCCACACGGAAAGGATTGACGCTACATGGCCAAAACCAACGGCACGCTCGGCGCGCATCTGAAAAAACAAAATATTTTCTTTTACCTGTCTGCTATCACCTCGGTGGTGATCATCGCCATGATGTTCATTCCGTGGATGGTGGAGCCGACCTCGGCTTCTCTGTTGGATCTGCTTCTTAAATGCTTTAAGAACACGGATCTGATGATCTTCATGATCCCCGTGTCGCTGGGTATTATCTTTGTTCACGTGATGTATCTTATTTCGCTGTTCCGTCCGGGTCACGACCCGAAGTACATGGGCACCGTGTCGGTGCTGCTGTCGGGCATTATGATGTTCCTGTTCATCTTTGCCACCGACATCGGCTACGCTAACATCAGCGTGGAAACCGGTAACTACACCGACAGCTTCATGGTGTTCATCGGTGCGGACCGCTGGCTCAACACGCCGCTGGATCTGTTGACGACGGTTCTGCCTCAGAGCTGGCACGACTTTATCATCTTCCTGGACCGTCTCATCTCGGTGCCGTTCATCTGGTTCCTGCTGAGCATCATCCAGAAGGCGTGGTTCACCCCCATCGCCCACAAGAAGGAAGTCATCAGCTACGTATGATTTTTCAAAAGGATTTTTGCCGTGAGGCAAAAGTCCTTTTTTATGCCGCCTTTGCCCTACTCTTTTTAAAAAGGGGTTGCTTTTTAGAAAAAAGAGTGGTATACTATCCATTAGTGAATAGGATGTATGGACAAAGAGTGGGGCGACCCGCTCTTTTATGTTTGATTGGAGGTTTTTTCAATGGCCGCATCCAAACCTGCCGCCAAAGGCGGTTCCAACACTGTGGCGATCTGCCGCGCACTGGCTCAGCCTTTTGCCGATCAACTCGGACTGATTCTGTGGGACGTGCGTTTTGTCAAAGAAGGCGCTTCGTGGTACCTGCGCTACCTCATCGACAAGGACGGCGGCGTCAACATCGACGACTGCGTTGCACTTTCCCGCCTCATCAACCCCGTACTCGACGAAGCCGACCCCATCTCGCAGAGCTATTGCCTGGAGGTCATGTCTCCCGGCATCGAGCGCGAACTGCTTCGTCCGGAGCATTTTGAAGCGTACATGGACTGCGCCATTGTGGTGCGTCTGATCCGCCCGCGCGACGGCGTACGCGAATTCGCCGGCATCCTCACCGCCTACGACGAAGACGGCACCGTGCACATCACCGACGAGGACGGCAACGCCCTCACCTTTGAAAAGAAAGATATCGCCCTGGTTCACGTCATTGACGACTGGGACGACGAAGAATAAAAAGCACCCATCCCTATTACAATCATTTTGGAGGAATACAATCATGAGCAAGGCTAATACCGAATTTTTCGAAGCACTGCGGTTGCTTGAAAAAGAAAAAGGCATCCCTGCCGACTATCTGCTGGAAAAGATCGAAGCCGCCATTGTGATCGCCGTCAAACGCGATTTCGGCGGTTCGGACAACATCCACGTGATCCTCGATCCCGAAACCTGTGTGTTTGCGGTGTCGCTGAAGAAGACCGTCGTGGATGAGATCGAAGATCCCGAGCTGGAGCTGCTCCCCGAGCAGGCGATGAAGTATAAGAAGTCCGCGAAGGTGGGCGACGTCATCGAGATCCCGCTGGAAACCAAGAAGTTCGGTCGCATCGCCGCCGAAGCCGCCAAGCACGTGATCCGTCAGGGCATCCGTGAAGCGGAGCGCGGACAGCAGCTTCAGGAATATCAGCGCAAGAATCAGGAGCTCGTGTCGGGCGTGGTGATCCGCGTGGATCCCGAAACCCTCGCCGTGACGGTGGAAATCGGCAACTCGCACGCAGTGCTTCCCCGTACCGAGCAGATCGAGACCGACCGCTTTGCGGAAGGCGACCGCATCAAGGTGTTTGTGGTCAACGTTCTGCGCGGCGAAAAGGGCGCGCGTATGCTCATCTCCCGTACCCACTCGGGTCTGGTCAAGCGCCTGTTTGAAATGGAAGTCCCCGAAATCTACAACGGCACCGTGGAAATCAAAGCGATCTCCCGCGAAGCCGGCTCCCGCACCAAGCTCGCCGTGTTTGCCGCGGACGAAAATGTCGATCCCGTCGGCGCGTGCATCGGCCCGCACGGTTCCCGCGTGGCGGGCATCGTCGAAGAGCTGGGCGGCGAAAAAATTGATATCGTGCGTTACAGCGACGACCCTGCCGCCTTCATTGCGGCGGCGTTGTCCCCCGCGAAGGTCACCGATGTGACGGTGCTGTCCGAAGAGGATAAGACCTGCCGCGTCAGTGTCCCCGAAAATCAGCTGTCCCTCGCCATCGGCAACAAAGGACAGAATGCGCGTCTGGCGGCGCGCCTGACCGGTTGGAAGATCGACATCCGCCCCGAAAGCGGTTTCTACGGTGAAGCCGCTGAGGAGAGCAACTGATCCGCTCTTTCAGCCCTTATCTCACTCAAAGGAGGATCTCCGCTTGGTGAACAAACCAAAGAAACAACCCCTGCGCATGTGCACGGGTTGCGGCGAAATGAAGCCGAAAAAAGAATTGGTCCGCGTTGTCAAGTCCAAGGAAGGCGACATCTCGCTGGACCTGACGGGACGCGCCAACGGACGCGGCGCTTACGTCTGCCGGCAGGTGTCCTGTCTGCAAGCCGCGCGCAAAGGTCGCCGCTTCGAGCGTGCCTTTTCCTGCAAGATCCCCGATGAGGTGTATGACCGTATGGAGGAGGCGCTGCGTGGCAATGAATGAGTTCGCAAAGCTTTCGGGTCTGCTTGGCATGGCCAAGCGCGCCGGTCGGCTGGTCGTCGGTTTCGACGCCGCCGTGGCATCGGTGACAAACCGTGAAAGCGACACCCTGTTGCTCGCATCCGACAGTTCCCCGAAAACCGAAAAGGAATGTCGGTTTTGCGCCGACACACACGGTGCGCTTGTGTGTGTCCTGCCCCTCGACAAAGCCGCCCTGTCCGCCGCCATCGGTGCGCACAAGCCCGTGGCGGTGATCGCCGTGACCGACCGCGGCTTTGCGGGCGCCATCCGGTCCCATTGTTCTGATACGTAAGGAGGAAAACAGCCTATGATGATCAAATATCGCGTCAGCGAAGTTGCCAAGGACTTTAACGTGCCCGGCAAAAAAATTATTGAGATCCTCAGCACCTATTCCGACGCGCCGCGCAAAAGCGCGAGCGCTCTTGAGGAAGAAGAACTCGATTGGATCTTTGAACATTTCACCACCGAATATCAGGTGACCAGCTTCGACGCCTACTTCGCCAAGGCGGAGGAAAAGCGTGCCGCCGAAGCCGCCGCCCGCGAAAAGGAAGAAGCGGACAAACGTGCCGCCGAAGCCGCCGCCATCGAAGCGGCTGCGCGCGAAGCGCAGGCAAAAGCCGCCGCCAACAAAGGCGCCGCGCCCGCCAAGGATGCCGTTGTCATCCCGAAGCAACCCCCCAAGGAGAAAAAGCCGAAGGCGCCCGCCGCCCCCAAAGCACCCATCGAGCGCCGCACCGTCGACACCCGCACCCCGCAGGTGGACGTGGGTCGCTACGACGAGAAGTTCGACGTGATGGCGCAGACCTCCAGCCGCGTACGCGGCGACGGCGGTGCCGTGAAAAAGCAGAAAATCAACCAGCGTTCGCAGGAATACCGCAAGCCCAAGCGCCGTCGCGAAACCGAGAAAGAGCGCATGGACCGCATTGAGCGCGAGCGCAAAAAGAAGCAGCTCACCATCCAGGTTCCCGAGCACATCACCGTGGGCGATCTTGCCGCACGCATGAAGGTCACCTCGGGCGAAGTCATCAAGAAGCTCATGATGATGGGCATGATGGTCAGCATCAACGAAGAAGTGGACTTCGACACCGCGTTCCTCGTGGCGGAGGAATTCCACATCAAGGTGGAGCCCGAAGTGGTCGTGACGATCGAAGAGCGCATCATCGACGCCCGCGAGGACGACGATACCGATCTTCAGCCGCGCGATCCCGTCGTGGTGGTTATGGGTCACGTTGACCACGGCAAGACCTCCATCCTGGACGCCATCCGCAAGACGAGCGTCACCGACGGCGAAGCGGGCGGCATCACCCAGCACATCGGTGCGTATCAGGTAGACTGCAACGGTCAGAGCATCACCTTCCTGGACACCCCGGGTCACGCCGCGTTTACCGCGATGCGTGCGCGCGGTGCGCAAGCAACCGATATCGCGATTCTGGTGGTCGCCGCGGACGACGGCATTATGCCGCAAACGGTTGAAGCCATCAACCACGCCAAGGACGCGGGTGTGTCCATCGTGGTCGCGATCAACAAAATGGATAAACCCACCGCCAACCCCGACCGCATCATGCAGCAACTCACCGAGC
Organism: Acutalibacteraceae bacterium; assembly: GCA_045540655.1. Lineage (GTDB taxonomy): Bacteria > Bacillota > Clostridia > Oscillospirales > Acutalibacteraceae > RGIG1959. The sequence continues at coordinate 15,248 of JAZQHP010000030.1, read as the reverse complement.
ATGAACTGGTGCCCGAAGAATGGGGCGGCGATGTAATCTGTGTCCCGGTGTCCGCGAAGACGGGCATGGGTCTGGATAACCTGCTGGAAAATGTCCTGTTGCTCGCCGAAATGCGCGAACTGCGCGCCAATCCCGACCGCGCCGCGAAGGGTATCGTCATCGAAGCGCGTCTGGATAAGGGTCGCGGTCCGATCGCAACGGTGCTGGTGCAAAACGGCACCCTGCATGCGGGCGACATCATCGTCGCGGGCACGACCGTCGGTCGCGTGCGCGCGATGGTCAACAGCCAGGGTCGCAAGATCAACAGCGCCGGTCCCGCCGTGCCTGTAGAGATCATGGGTCTCGACGAAGTGCCCACCTCGGGCGATATCGTCAACGCCGTCACCGACGAGCGCCTGGCGCGTGAGCTCGTGGAGCAACGCCGTCAGGAACAAAAGCAGGCGATGTTCGACCAGTATCAGAAGGTCACCCTCGACAACCTGTTCGATCAGATGCAACAGGGCGACGTCAAGGAGCTCAAAATCATCGTCAAGGCGGACGTGCAAGGCTCTGTGGAAGCGGTTACGCAATCGCTCCAGAAACTCTCCAACGAGGAAGTGCGTGTGCGCGTGATTCACGGCGCTGTCGGCGCTGTGACCGAGGGCGACGTCATGTTTGCGAGCGCCGCGGGCGCGATCATCGTCGGCTTCAACGTGCGCCCCGATCCCACCGCGCAGGAAGCTGCCAAGCACGACAACGTCGACATGCGTATGTATCGCATCATCTACGATTGCATCGACGAAATCAAAGATGCCATGAAGGGCATGCTCGCGCCCAAGACCCGCGAGGTCATGCACGGTCGCGTCGAAGTGCGCAACGTGTTCAAGATCACGGGCGCCGGTATCATCGCGGGCTGCTACGTGCTGGACGGCAAGATCTGCCGCAACGACCTCATCCGCGTGGTGCGTGAGGGCATCATCATCGCCGACGATAAGATGGTCTCGCTCAAGCGCTTCAAGGACGACCAGAAGGAAGTCGCCGCGGGTTACGAATGCGGTATCGGTCTGGAGAAAACCGTCGATATCAAAGAAGGCGACATCTACGAAGCCTATATCATTGAAGAATACCGCGACTGATCGGTCGCCGTATCCGAAGAAAGGAGCCACGTTATGGCAGGACACCGTGCCGACCGCGTTCGCGAAGATATCATGCGCGAACTGACGGCCATTTTACGCACCGTGAAGGATCCGCGTGTGAGCGAATCCATGATTTCGATCGTCCGTGCCGAAGTGACGAACGATCTTTCCTACGCCACCGTTTATGTCAGCTCGATGGGCGGCATGGACGCGGCAAAGCAAGCGGTCAAGGGTTTGCAATCCGCCGCCGGCTATATGCGCCGTGAACTCGGCGCGGCGCTCAAACTGCGCCATGTGCCCGAGCTCCGCTTTGTGGCAGACGATTCGATCGCGTACAGCGCCAAGCTGCCCGCGACCCTGCATTCGCTGAACATCCCCCACGATGAGGAGGATGCGCAGTGAGCCAGAAAATGGATGTGGCGGCGGCCGCCGCCATGCTCAAAGCCGCCGACGACGTGGTGATCCTCACCCATCACTACCCCGACGGCGATACCATCGGCAGCGGTTATGCGCTGTGCCGCGGACTGCTCCGTCTGGGCAAGCGCGCCCGCGTCGAATGCGGTGACGAGATCCCCGAAAAGTACGACTACATGCTGACCGAGCCTGACCTCTCCTTTGAACCGCGCTTTATCGTCGCGGTGGACGTGGCGGATGAAAAACTGCTCGGCTCGCTTCAGAGCGTCTACACGGGTCGCGTCAATCTCTGCATCGACCACCACGGTTCCAACGTCGAATTCGCCGAGCACCTGCTGTTGAAAGCGGATTACGCGGCGGCGGCGATGGTTGTGTGCGAAGTGCTTCACGCGATGGATGTCCCCTTTGACAGCGCTATCGCCGAATGCATCTACACCGGTATTGCCACCGATTCGGGATGCTTCAAGTACCCCAGCACCACCGCGTATACCCACCGTATGGCGGCGGATCTGCTGGATTACGGCATCCGCCACGACATGATCAACCGCACCATGTTCGATATCAAATCGCGTGCCCGCGTGGAACTGGAGCGCCGCGCCCTGTCGGGTATGCAGTTCTTCCAAAAAGACCGCATCGCGGTCATGCCCATCACCTGCGACATGATCGAAAAGAGCGGTGCGGGCGAAAACGATATGGAAGGTCTTGCCCCGCTTCCCCGCCAGATCGAAGGCGTGTGGGTCGGCATCACCATGCGGCAAAAGCCCGACGGTGAATTCAAGGTCAGCGTACGCACCGGCAACCATGCCGATGCCGCCGCGATCTGCAAGGAGCTGGGCGGCGGCGGTCATATGCGCGCCGCCGGATGCGAAGTGCGCGCTCCCCTGGACGACGCCATCGCCATCCTGGTGGACACGGTCTGCCGCGTAGTCGACGGCATCCACCGCTGAATCCTGTGATATAAAAAAGAGCACCTATCGGTGCTCTTTTTTTATTACCTCATTCACAGCGGAGCGCTTCAACCGGGTCGAGATGTGCCGCTTTCCACGCGGGATAGCCGCCGAACAGCATCCCGACCAGTCCCGCGAAACCAACCAACCACAGCACCGAGCGCCATTCGCCCGCCGGCATCCCGACGAACGCCAGCCCGATCGAGCCGATCCCGCCGCCGACCGCCACACCGACGACACCGCCGAGCAACGACAGCAACAATGCCTCACACAAAAACTCACGCAAGATGCGTCCGTTTGTCGCACCGAGTGCCTTTTTGATGCCGATTTCCCGCGTACGTTCCCCGACCGATACCATCATGATCGTCATGATGGACAATCCCGCCACCAGCAACGACACGCCGCCGATGGCGGTCAGTACCCACGCCACCACATTCATCACCGCCGTCAGCTTATCCTTTTGCGCGGACAGATCGTTCATATGAATGTCCGTTCCGTGCTTTAACAGCTCCCGTTCGATCGCCTGCACCGCGCCGCTGTTGTCATTCTCATTATGAAGCCTCACGGCGAGCTGATCAAAATGCGTGCGTCCTGTCAGCTGTTGCATGGTGGTGTAGGGCATATACACCATGCCGGGGATCCACTGCGACACATTCTGAAGCAAAGCACTGCCTGCCTGCGTCACCCCCACCACCGTAAAGCGTTCCTCCACGCCACCGACGGGCAACAACAGCGAGCACCCGATCACGTCCTCCCGCTCAAACAGCGCCAAGGCGACCGCCGTATCCACCACGCAGACCGACGATGCCGCGGCAACATCCGACGGCGACAGCATTCGCCCGCGGCACTGCGTCAAGCCGATCGCCTGCACCTCGCCGCTGTCAATCCCGCACAGCATCAGCGGCTGTGTGCCGCCGCCGAGCGTCGTGGTCGCGGAGGTATCCAGCATCAGCGGCACGGCGGTTGCCACCTGCCGCATCGACCGCAACGCGGTCAGCGTCTCCTCATCCAGCACCGCCTCCGTTCCCGCCGTCACCGACAGACCTCCGAGCCCCATATTCTCCAGCTCCGTGTTGACCGCTGTGCGTCCCGCGCCGCCGATCACCGTCACCAGTGCCACGAGCGCCACGCCGATCATGATACCGCCCATCGTCAGCAACGATCGCAGGCGTTTGCGCCACAAACTGCGCGCGGCATGTTTCAGGATCTGCATGTCACCGCCTCCACTGTCACCGCTATTTCATCCATCGTCAGCCCTGCGGCGTTCGCCACGATCCACTCGCCGCGTTGCAATCCGCTTCGGATTTCCACGCCATCCGGCGTATCCCCCTGAATCTGCACCACCCGCCGATACGCCGTATGACCGTGGATGCAGTACACTGCCGCCTGATGCTCGGTGCGGTCGGCAATCGCCTCAAACGGAATCACCAGCGCTTGCTCGCGCGTGCTCACCGTCACGGTTGCCTTGGCGGTCAGACCGACGAGAAGTGACGCATCGGTCTGCGACGGATCGAGCGATACCACCCCATCCACCACCGTGCGCGTACCGTTTGCGCTGACGGCGCTGTGTGCCGATGCGGCAAGCGAGGACAGCACACCGTCGTATCCCGCTTTGTCAAAAGCCACGCCCGTCACACGCACCCTCTGACCGACCTGTACCAACGGCAAAGCGCTCTCATTGATCGTCACGGCGACTTCCTTCTCGCCGCCCTCAGACAACACCACCGTCGGCGACTGCCCGTCGCTCCACTCTCCCGCTTCAATATGAACCGCGCTGACAACGCCGTCGGCGGGCGCCGTCACACACGCAGGAAGGGCGGTCGCTACCAGCGCACTTTGCGCCTGCGACACGCCCATATCCGCCGCCTTGGCGAGCGTCGCTTCCTCGTCTACCGTCAGCAGAATATCGCCTTTCTTCACCGTATCCCCGACCGCCACCGCGACCGAAGCCACCACGCAGGGAACCGAGGTGGTCACCGCCGTGCCGTCCGTCTCACGGATCGTTCCCGCACATACCACCGTCTGCGTGACCGTGGTCGGAATGACCTGTCGGGCGGTGACGGGAATCGCCGCGGACGAGGATGTCAGGCGCCAGACACCGAGCATTCCCAACGCCGCCAGCGTTCCCGCCGTCAGCCGACGCCACGCCCTGTTTGCTGTTTGTTGTTTTTTCACGGACCCACCATCCCGATTGATTTCAAAGTCTGCTGATAGTATGGTGCGAACGATTTTGATTATCAAGGGCAGAAACTGGAAAGAAAAAACCCGTGTTCCAACCGTTAAACGATTGAAACACGGGTTTTACACATTAAAATAAATGTTACACAGTCGCCACCGGACCGGGACCCCATTCGTTGTCGCCCACGCTCGGAAGCAAGCAGGTCACGATGAAGAAATAGATGCCGTAGAACGGGATGAGCACCTTAAACGCCTGCTTCCAATGCACGCCCACATCGTGGAAACGGCGAATCATCAGCGACACCGCCGCAAACTCCGCCGCCAGCGCCACCGCCCAGCCAAGCACAGGGATCCAGCTCGACAGCGTCGACACGCCCGACAGGAACAGGAAGCCCCACCAGAACTCACTCTTGGATGCACGGCTCTTGAAATCGAACACGTTTTTGACCGACAGCTTGATCGCTTCTACGAAGCTGACCGAACCGTGGTGAACCTCTGCCGCCGCAGGGCGATCGGCAACCTGTCTGCCGCACGCCGCGCAAAACAGCGCATCGTTGGCAATTTCTTTTCCGCAAAACTTACAATACATAGATATTCCTCCTTCATTGCATTTTATGTATTATACCATATCCGCTTGTGTTTCGTCAACAGGCTTTCCCGCACGGATATCCACCGCTTCGCCGCAAGGCAACAGCGAACGCATCGTTTCGATATACGCCTCAGGCATCGCCGGAAATCCCAGACCGTGTCCCGCTCCGGGCACGGTCAAAAGCACCTTTCTGCCGCCGCACGCCGCATAATTCATGCGGCTCATCTCGCACGGTACATAATCGTCCGCCTCGCCGTGAACAAACACCACCGGAAGCTTACAGACGCGCATCGCTTCTATAGGCGATGCCGCCTCGATATCAAAGCCGCCGTACAACCGCGCACCGCATCGGATCAGCGGATAGATCGGCCACACGGGAAGCGACAACTGGCGGATCACCTTTTGAATAATCTCCTTGGCGGAGGTGTAGCCGCAATCCGCCAGCACCCCCACCACATTGGCAGGAAGCGGCAGAGCCGTTGTCATCATCACCGTGGCGGCACCCATGGAAATACCCGTCAGGATGATCTCCTGCTCAGCGGAAAATCGCTCGGTGATATAGCGGACCCACGCCGCACAGTCGTACCGCTCGCGGATGCCGAATGTGATGATATGTCCGTCGCTTTCACCGCCGCCGCGCTGATCCACCACCAGCACGTTGTGCCCAAGCGAAAAGGCGCGGTGGACACCGCCGCACAGATCCCGTATCGCGGTGCCGCGATAGCCGGGCATCATCAGCTCAATGGGCGCGCCGCGCCGACATTCATAATAGCTGCCGCGCAACGTCAATCCGTCCTTTGAACGGATAGACACCGCTTCGTGCGGATAGCGGCGTACTTCCTGCATCCACGTTTTCAGTTGCTCATGAAACGGCTCATATACCGCTCCTTTCGGCAACGGGTATTCCTCTTCACCAAGAGGCTTTCTCGTCGCGGAATAAAACACAAACATAAAACATCCGAACGCCGCGAGCAACCAGAGTGCCGCCGCGGCGCCGATTACCATCAGCACCATGCCCCACCAGGTCATATATCGTCACCTTCTTATATCTGTGCCTGCACAATTGCCGCCAGCTCGGCGGCACAACGGTCTACGTCATCGTTGACCAGCACATAATCATACGTCTGTGCCCGCGCCATTTCCTCGCGCGCGATCTCCAGCCGTCGTTCCACATCCTCGGGGCTGTTCTGATTGCGGGAGAGGATCCGACGGCGCAGTTCCTCCATCGACGGCGGCATCAGGAACACCGACTTCGCCTGCGGATAAGCGGCAGTCACGGCATCCTTGCCGTGCACGTCGATGATCAGCACCACGACTTCCGCTTCGTCGGCACACAGCTCCGCCTTCGGGGTGGCGTACCAATGATCGGCATAGCGATTCTGTTCGACAAATGCTCCCGCATCCGCCCGACGCAGGAACTCCTCCTTGGTCACGAAGTAATAATCGACGCCATCCTGTTCTTTATCCCGCGGAAGGCGCGTTGTCACGGTGATCGCGCGGCGCACAAAAGGCACCAGTGCCTGCAATGCATCAAACACGGTATTTTTCCCGGTTGCCGACGGTGCCGACACCACGAAAAGACGCTCGCCTGCATATTGCGCGGATTGCTCCATCTTCGCCCGTCTCCTTTCCTCAGATCCTGTTGTGTTTCGCGATCAGATGCCCGCCAGCACCGCCGACGGCACACCTCTGCCGATGAGCGCCGCCCGATGCGCCTGCACGTAGGCGCGGGCGCGTTGCAGCACCGCCGCGCCGTCTGCCGTACACGCAGGGGTCGCCGCGGTGGACCAGCGACGATTCTTCGCCTTCATCTGCGCATCCGACAGGCAAAACCAATTCATCTTGGCGGCGTTCGGATTCTCATCCCACGTCACATCCACGTGAGCATACTGCGTCGGCGATACCGCCACCACGTTCCACGCATGATCCTCCTTGCCGCTTTTCCCGGCACCGTACGCTCTCGCCTCACCGCCGACCGTGCGGCACTTGATCCCCTCATGATTCATCAGACGGTTGAACGCCTCGGCATAGCCCTGACAGACGCATTTCCCGCGGATCATCGCACCGTAGGCGCTTTGTGTATACGCGCACGTCAACGGATTGCTGTCATCGTCCACATAGCGCGTGTGGGTCGCCAGATAATTGTGCGCCAGCAACAGCTTGGCTTCCACAGGCATGCCCGGTATAAACAGCATTTTCGATACGCGATCCACTTCGCGATCCAGTTCCTTCTGCATAAGCCCGAGCTTCACGCGTCCGACGCGATATTTAAACATAAACTCCACGATGGTATATGTCGACTTCTCGAAGGACATCAACTGCGTGTTGAGCCTCTCAACCTGCGACAAATAGGTCAGATACCGATCCGAAAACACCTCCGTCGGTTTTTTTGCATCATATACCGTCTTTTTCATATACACTACGAGATACGGCCGATAATCGCCTGCACAGGAATACATCATCCGCGCACAATCCAGCGCACTTTCGGCATAATACATCTGATCGATCGCCAGCTTCTCCGTATTCTGGTACCGTATATGCAGTGTCATCGTCATACCGCGTATCGTTGCAGACGTACTGCTCACATAATATATCAGGCGCGGATCCGCTTCCATAATGCAATTCGGAAGTCCGGGAATCGTCGCCGAGCATTCAATGTTCTCTTCAAAGCGGCGCACCGCCTGAAGCACTTGTTCCAGGGTTGTATTCATGATAAACCGCTCCTTTGCGGGAAGATGATGGCTTTATTTCGCGACCGTATCGGTCAGCGGCTTGGCGGCAAACGCCATCGCCGAGCGCAACGCCTTCTTGTCAAGAAGCGGCATCAGGCGCACCAGCGCCTCTCCGTCTCCCTGTACCTCGAGCATCCTCTCTGTCGCTTTGGCGATCCGTCGGCAACCGACGCCGAAGAACAACGCCCCAAAGCGAATCCACAGCCACATCGGTACCGCCAGTACGCCGCTGATGTAGGTCAGCAGGCACCCTGCCGCCTCCACCGAAAACAGGCGCTTATACACCGCCGCGCCAAGCCCGAACAGCTTGCGCACGATTTCCAGCGCCACCAGGCACACGGTGATCGGCGCGTTTGCCGCCAGAATCCACAGCAAGGCACACGGCTGTCCCATGCGAAGCGACACCGCCGCGCGGGACAGCATCACCTGCAGACGTTCCGGCTTTACCATCAGCGCCGCTTCCGTCAGCAATATGGTATGCCGCCCGACAGGAATCACCGCCACCGCCGTATCATCGGGAATCATCCGCACCAGATACGGCGTCGGTATCGTCGAGTCCTCGCCGTACGCCTGATGCGCCGCCGTGACCATCGCCTTCAGGCGCACCCGCCGATGGGGATTTTTGATGGCTTTCGCGCCGTACATCCACGCAATCAGCCATTCCCCCACCACGGACAGCAATACCAGTACCGTCAGCAGCCACGCAAGCGTGCCCAGCACCAGCACTCTCCAGTCCCATTCCATCCATGCGGCAGGCAACACCACGGTCAGCCCGACGTTCAGAATTAAAAAGAAGATGCCGCCGAACGGGCTGTATGCGGTCAGCATTTTCCACGCAGGTTTCCAATACATCGTTTATCTCACCTATCATTCATCGTCTTCCGTCGCGTAACGCGCCATGCCGAGCGTGCACATCATGTCCATGGTTACAAACCGGGAGTCTCCGTTGTCGGTATACAGGACATAGCCTTGCTGTCCCCGTCGGAACTCCCTGACCACCTTCACATACCGGTTGGCACGGATGGCATCGGGCAAGAGCACGATCGGGTGCGTGGCCCACGGCGCGGCGATCTCCTCCGCTTCCGAGTTCAAAGCGGCACACGCCGGATCCGTTTCCGTCCGCGTCACGGTCGTCTCTCTGGACATGGTCGTTTGAGCGGCATATCCGAGCACGCACGCCTTCTGCGCGGTCAGAAAGCGCTCCTGTCCCGCCGCATCCGCAAATCGATATCCCTGCACGCCGTGTGCGGTTTCGCGCGCCACACGCACGTAGCCGTCCGCACGAATGCGGTCCTTGCACCATACAATGCCGTCCGACGCCCACGGGGCGGCACACCACTCCTTCGCCGATGTGTCGCGCGTCGGAGCGGTCGAAGCCGTTGCAGGTTGGTCAATCAGCTCGCCCGTTGCCCGTGCATACCCCAGCACGCACGCTTTTTGTGCCGTGATAAACTGCCGGTGCCCCATATTGTTGGTAAAGCGATATCCTTGCATATCGCGGACAACCGCGCGCTCCACCCGCACGATGTCATCCGCGCGGATGCATTCCTTGCACCATACCATCGCGTGGGTCGGCCAGGGCGCATCGCACCAATCGTCGTTGGCATCCTCCTTGTCGGACAAGTCTCTGTCCATCGGCTTGTCCGCGGGATCCTCTGCAGATGTTTCAGCAGGCTCATCCTCCGTGACGGTCTCCGTTTCCGGGGAGGGCTTTGGGGTATCGGATGTATCCTCAAACGCCTCGTCAAACAACTCGTCCACCGTCGGCATCGAAGATTCCGCACTCTCCTCGGTGTCCTCCTCAAACAGATCCTCATACCGCACATCATCCGTCGGCACCATCGGCTCCGTCGGATCGGGTTCCGGCACGATCGCCTCGGGCAAAACCGGCTCGGGGATGGGATCCGTAACCGGGATCACCACGGGAATCGGCGCCGCTGCCGTTTCCTCTGTATCCTTTGCCCGTTCGGACGGTTCCTCGACGGGCGGCGTCGGCATCGGTGCCTCGTTGCCCTTCGGCTTGGGGATCGGTGCGGTCGGCTCTTTTCGGAATACATATTTCAGCAACGCCAACCCCGAGAACAACACATCACACGGCTTGCTGTGTGTGTCTTCTGTCGCCGACGGACGATCCGCGCCGCACGAACATACGCGCACGTCATCCTCCATCGGTTTATCACAATGCGGACAGATCCAACCCATTACGGTGGTCGCCTCCTGTTTCAAAAGTATACGCGCATTCCCTGTTCGGGATCACACGGATCATGTGCCAAATGCCATCTTGATGCTGCACAGTGTCTCAACGAGCATAAAGCGTTCCACGCCGTCGGTACGCATCAGCACATAGCCCCGCACACCGCCCTTTTCACTGCGTTTCAGGCTCGTATATTCGTTGGCAATCAGGGCTTCCTCGTCAAAAATCACGCGATGCTCAGGCCAGGGCGGATCCATATGCACCGTTTTGCGCGTCGCCTTCTCGGGGCACGGACGCGCATAACCCAGATCCAACAGTTCCTGGCGGGAAAACACCGCCGACATGCCGTTGGGACGCACCAGAGCATAGCCCTGTGAGAGCACCGATGTATCCAGCACAATCTTTACGATCCCGCGCTGTGTGAGAAGACTTTTGTTCCATTCGATGCCGTGTCCGCCCCACGGCTGTGCATACGCATAGGCAGCACGCTTGGCAACCAACGCCATCTGCTCCGCTGTCACGGTCTCCACCGCGCCGTGGGCATACCGCACGTTGTATACTTTCTGATTGCCCACGTAATCCTTGGTAACACAGGTCATACTGCGCCGTTTGAACGAACGGCGGTCCCACATCAGCCCATGCTCCGGCCACGGCGTCTGATAGATAACGCCGTCGGCAAACGATATGGAAGACAGGCGCTCGAGCACCTGCTTGGCGGTCGGGCGCTTGGAGGGATCCGCAAGCAGCATATCGGACAACAGCTGTCGCAACGCTTGCGGGCGGATGGACGCATGGATCGTCGGAACGCATCCCGCCATAACCATTTCAAACGTATGCACGGGACGACCGCGATCCAGCTTGCGTTTGAGTTTTTCGGGCACAATGCCGCCGACCTTCGGGAAGTCCCCACACAACCATTTGTGAAACACCAGTCCGAGCGAAAAGATATCCGTCGGGAAAGACAGGTGCTTTTCAAACTCCTGCCGTTTGGCAGGATCCTCGATCTGTGCGCACACCGCGTGCTCAGGCGAATAATAATTCACCGTTCCGATGAGCTCATCCGGCTTGTTCGTGACAACATAACTGCTGTCGAAGTCGATCAGCTTCGCGATATAGTTGCCCGCGTCGTTGCACACGATCACGATATTTTCCGGCTTGATATCGCTGTGAACGATGCGTTGCTCGTGAACCAGCATCAACGCGCCCACCGCGGTTTTCATCAGCAAGCGCTTTTCATCCTCGCCGAGTAACCGCATAAACGCATGCTGCTCCTCAACGGGAACCGTGTGCTCAATGAACTCGGTCGCCTCCACATAAAACGCGCCTTCCATAAAGCTTTCATGCGGAATGACGATGTTGCCGCCCGCGCCCGATCGACGAAGCAGACGCGCATTGATTTCCCGCCGTTCAAAGACAAAGGCATCAAACACCCGCTTGTTCTGACGGAATGTCGCGGCATCCAGCGTACCGTTATCGAGCGGCGCTGTAATCTGATACCGCTTTAAAAAGTATGTCTTGCCATTCTTGCGCGCCTTGGCGGTATACCCACGGTTGGCCATCTTCCATGGATCGCATAACGTATACCCATGAATCGTCTCCATGCGTATGTCCTCCTCAATACAATTGCGAATACCCTTTTTCGTACTGCTCAAACAAGGCACGCTGGGCGGCGGCCAGGTCCTTCTGTTCGGTTTCGATCCGCCGCAACGTCTCCAGCCCCTCGCGCACGGTCTCTACCGTTTGCTCGCTCATGCCGTGGCGGGGATCAAACAGCATCTTGCGCAGGATATCGTCGAACGATTCCTCCCAATATGCCGTCGCACACCGCTTAAGGCAGTCTGTCTGCGCGGCAACGGTATGCACATAATAGTCATGATGACAGGCAAACACCGCTTCAAGCGCGACGGCAACCTCCTGCCGCTCCCGCTCGCCGACAGGCAGGGATACCAGCCTCCACTCCCCGCTCTCCAGCTTCTGCGCCGCCGTCTGCGTAATCATCGGATACCGCACCGCCGCTTTGCGGCAGAATTTCGCATAATCCGCCTTGGAGCGGATCAACCGTTGCAGCAGCTCGCTCTTGCGCGTGTGCAAACCTTCCAGATCCTTAAACATATCCACGGCGCCGCGCTCATAAAGCGTCGGGTCATAGGCATTCATCACATCGAGATCGTCGTTCGTATCGGGCACGCCCTTGGCAATGAGCGCATCAAGGCACGCTCCCAGATCACCGGTCATGCGGTCGAGCGTCTGCCGATGCTCCAAAAGCAACGCCGTATAGTCCTGCTCGCGCTGAGCAATGCCGCGACGGCAATCCCGACTTTTTTCCAACAGACGCGGATCGATCTCCTTCGCCGCATCTGCGATATCCTCGCATTCAACCAGCACGCCCCAGCTGTCGGCAAGACGGTCTGCCAGCTGTTCGCGCGCCTCCTCCAGGCGCTGATGATACTGCGCCGTCTGCGGCTCGAACGCCTCCATCTGCGCATTATACATCGCATACGCACCGCGTTGCACCAGCTTTTCGCAATAGGGGCGAACGGTCGGCTCGGTATCGATCATGGCTTTAAGCGACTGCTGTGCCGCGTCCAGCTCCTGTTTCGCATCGGAGCCGATCTTCCGATAATCCTTGGTCAACAATCGCGGTACCTTCGAGAAATACAGCCGCTCCAGGGTGTTCAACCGCTCGCGCGCCGCTTGTTGCAACGCGGCATAATCCTCATAGCCGATCGTGGTCAGCGCGATGGTACTGCTGTCGTCGTGTCGGCCGATCATACGGAATTCCTCGCTGAGAAGCTCGGCGCATTGCTCAGGAGACGATGCCTTCACAATGCACGTCAACAACAGATTTTCAAACGACAACGGCGACAAAAAGTACGGCGAATCGTAGCAACCGTCCGTGGCGTTGAACAACACGCACGGCGACGAAAAATGCCGATACTCGCAGTCCACCACGCATTCCACATCGGGCGACAGGAAGCTGTGCACCGAGCCGTCCTCACTGCGGCGATCCCGTTGCACCTGCATCAAGCCGTCCTGCACATTCCACACATAGCACCGCGAGTCACCCACGTTCATATACAACACGTCAACGCCGTCGGGCGTTTCCTTGTACATCGCCGCGCTCAAGGTCGTGGCAAACCGATAAATGTTGGACAGACGCTTGTCGCACGTCAGTCCCGCACGGTCCGCGACCGCCGCCATTTTCTCCCGGATCATCTGTCCGATCTTTTTGCCGTAATCCTCGCAGAATGCCTCTCGCTCCTCCTGCGTATTGTCCTGCAACGACCGAAAAACCGTGTTGCAGAATTCCTCGTTGGAATACACCAGCGCCAGCACCAGCGCCGCCGCAATCCGCGATCCGAAATAGGCGGTACTTTTCATGTTGTTGCGGTTGTCCCAATACCCATCCTTCACCGCATACAGTTCCTCAAACGCCTCCTTGACATAGGCAGAAAACACGGGATGCTTTTGGTGAGAATAAATGGAGTCGAACAACACCGATACGATCTGCTCAGGATCGAACAAGCGCTCATCAAAGCGCTCATGTTCAAAGCCGCCGCGCGAGCCCATACCATCCGCCACCATAATCAGGCGATTGTCCGCATAGGGGCGCGCGTCCTCTCCTTTATACACCACCATACCGTTCGGGCGAACCTTGGTGGTTTGTCTGTGCACCGTCAAAACCATACGCTTTTCCTCCGATAAAATGCAAGAAAACCGGGCAGATTCCGTTCACGTTGTTCTGCACCGGTCCTCTTTGTAATTAGATCGATCCCGACAGCACGGCGAGCACCTGACGGATGTCAATATCCGACAGACCTTTGCCCGCACCGGCCTGCGAATACGCAAACCAATAGCGTTGCCAGGTTTCCATGTCCTTCCACGGCGACGCATCCGGCGCAAACACGATCAGGCGACCCGCCCGCGTTTCATAGCTGCCGGTGTGGGACGGTCCGTCGCCGGTACCGTGCCACCACGCACCGAGTTCTTCGAGCGATTTGGGCATATCCGCCGGATAGCCCGGCGCCGTGGCGCGCGCGTTCAGCGGCAACGCCGCATCGTCCGTGAACACCAGGATCACATGGCGGCGCTTCTCGCCGCTCTTGGTCCAGTCGGACTGAATCGCTTTGGCGATCGCTTCGAGCGCATTTTCCGCGCGGTCGCCGCCGCCGGTGGCGCGGATGCCGTTGACATAGGCGTCAAACGCTTCCATTTCTGCGGGGAACGTGAAGAATTTCGATTCGGTCATCGGCTCTTTGTCCTCGCCGTAATCACGGAACGTGATCACCTTGATGCGAAGCTGTGCCACTTCCTTGTCCAGCTCTTCCATCTTGTCCAGGAACTGGTTGTAAATGCTCTTGGCATTGGCTTTCACTTCGTCCATGATCGGATTCATGCTGCCCGTGCCATCCATGCAGATGACAATGTCCACATAATAATCCATGCTTACTTGCAAATCGCTGTATTGAAACTGATCCGACATTGTGATGCCTCCTCGGTTGGATAAAAAATAGCGCCTTCGCGCATAAAAGATCTTATCGACATTATACTATCTTATTCGTACATTGTCAACACGCTCTATAGAAAAACGATGCGGCAATCTGTCAGCAGCACGCCGCTACACCTATTGCCAAGCCTGCGGCTTGGATAAAAAAAAAAGCAACTTTTGTCTATCAAAAGTTGCTTCTTTTTTGGCGAAAGACTACCTAAACGGAGCAGAATTGAGGTAAAAAGCCTAAAAGTAGTGTATTTGCTCTGTTCTACAAATTGGTATTCGTCTCTCTGGGTTAGTCCTCCGTCATTATTCTCCAAAACAGCTTTTCAGCAATTACATAAGTACTGTGTTCTCCGTTAGTGGAAATCGCTTTTTCTTCCGTATAATTTATGGGATTGTAACCATCCCAATCCGCCCATACTATCAGCTTGTCATCACGAGTTTTACCAAGTAGGTCGCTATGAAAATTTAAATATGCACCAAAAATGTCACAGAAATAATTATCCTGCCAGCCAACGATATTACATTTTCTTACTCCTGTAAAACGCAGTTCAATAGGTTTATTACACTGACTATGTAATATC
>JAZQHP010000029.1:0-2361 GCA_045540655.1 Acutalibacteraceae bacterium | reverse complement strand
CGTCCTCGGTGACGCCTTGGAAGGTCTTGAACATCAGGTTGAACGTGCGGATGTCCGTGAAGTTATGCTCACCGCACTCGGGGCAACGCAGATCGTGCTCGTCGATGTACGCCTTCATTTCCTCGAAGCTCCAGCCGCCGCAGTTCTCGCCGTTGTCCTCGATCAGCTTGTCGGCGCGGTGGCGGGTCTTACAACTCTTGCAGTCCATCAGCGGGTCAGAGAAGTTGCCCACGTGACCCGACGCCACCCACACCTGCGGGTTCATCAGGATCGCGCTGTCCAGACCCACGTTGTAGGGGCTTTCCTGCACGAATTTTTTCCACCAGGCTTTTTTGATGTTGTTCTTCAGCTCCACGCCGAGCGGGCCGTAGTCCCACGAGTTGGCAAGACCGCCGTAGATATCCGAGCCGGGATACACAAAGCCGCGGTTTTTGCAGAGAGCCACAATGGTCTCCATCGATTTGTCACGATTGTTCATAATAGAATTACTCCTTTCGCATGGCTGGCTGCCATGTGATATTTCTCATATATTATACACATTCCTGTAAAAAAAGCAAGTGTTCACGCCATATTCTTACAGCAAGCCCGTTTCCTTCATCCGCGCCACCTTCAGCACGGCGGTCTGCGTCTTGGAATCGGGCAGTTCGCCCGCCATCACCATATCGACGGCTTTAGCAAGCGGAATACGAAGCACGTCGAGGAACTCATCCGCATCGGTATGCTGATCGCCGAAGGTCAGCCCCGTCGCCAGATACATATGAATGATCTCGCCGCAATAGCCGGGGGTCGGATACAGCTTACCGAGCGAGCGCACCTCCCGGGCGGTCGCCCCCGTCTCCTCGGACAATTCGCGAATGCCCGCCTTGAGCGGATCCTCGCCGCGCTCGAGCTTGCCTGCAGGCAACTCGGTGACGATTTCCATATACGGATAGCGGAACTGGCGCACAAACAGCAGCTCCTCGTCATCTGTCAGCGCCGCCACACACACGCCGCCCGGATGCGCCACGATTTCACGCATCGCCGTCGACCCGTCGGGCAGCAGCGCCTTGTCATGATGAACGGTGATCACCCGTCCCTCAAAAATCATCTCCCGCTCCAGCATTTTTTCTATCAGCATGTCGTCCGTCATGTTCATCATCCTTTCCGTTTGATGCATCTGTCGTCAGTATACCACGTTCCGCCGCCGATTGCAACCGTTATGCATAACCCGCGTCGGCGGTGCATATCCTGTGGTATGCCATAAAAAGGATGTGTTTGCTTGTCCTGTATCGTCACCCCTCAGATCGCCGACAGCGCCGCTGTCTCCGCGCTGTGCCATACGCTTCACCGCGCCTATCCCATGCTTCATCACACGATCATCGGGCACAGTGTCTGTCATCGCCCGATCCACGCCCTATCCCTCGGCAACGGACCGCACGCCGTGCTGATCACGGCGGCATTTCATGCCCAGGAATGGCTGACCTCCCTGATCGCCCTGCGGCTCGCGGAGGAGCTGTGCCTCTTACAACAGGAACGCGTTCCTGCTCCCTACCTCGGTTTACCGCGCGACCTGAGTGAGCGCACCATCGTGGTGATCCCGCAGGTCAATCCCGACGGCGTGGACATCGCCGTTCACGGCAGTCCGGCGGGCGGCGATCACCGCGAGATCCTGCACGTGCTCGGCGCGGACATCAAAGGCTACTGGCAGGCGAACGCCCACGGTATTGATCTCAATCACAATTTCAACGCGGGGCGCGAAGCACTCGCCGCCGAGGAACGCCGCCACGGACGCACGGGGCCCGGTGCGCGGCAGTGGGGCGGCGTAACCCCCGAAAGCGAGCCCGAATCCGCCGCGCTGACGGCGCTTTGCCGCCGCGTCTCCTTCTCGCACGTCGCGGCGCTCCATTCCCAAGGCGAGGAGATCTATTGGCAATACGGCGAACGCACGCCGCCTCATGCCCGTATGACCGCGCGCATCCTCGGAGCATTGAGCGGCTACACCCCCGCCACGCCCGACGCCATTGCTTCTCACGGCGGATTTAAAGATTGGTTTATCGAAGAATGCGGGCGCATGGGCTTTACATTCGAGCTCGGTCGCGGACGCAATCCGCTGCCGCTGACCGACTTTGAGCCCATCTGGGAGCAGACCCGCGCCATGTTGCTGTTCACCGCCCTGATGTAGCCACATAAAGTCACAACCTCCGGCTAAGCCGGAGGCTTGAATAAGCCCTAGAAGGGCGTTTTCCCAACACGCATCTAAAGACGCCCTGAAAAAACCTATCACTTGTTTTACGTGCCCCTCTGCCGCAAATGCGGCGAAAAGCCCTCCTTGTGTAAAGGAGGGTGGCACACCGTAAGGTGTGACGGGAGGATTGTTATACA
>JAZQHP010000028.1:0-3130 GCA_045540655.1 Acutalibacteraceae bacterium | reverse complement strand
CTTCGCCACCGCACAACCGAGCTTGTCCCCTTGCAGAGAAACCACGCCGCAGGACACGCCCGCCACACGCGCAAACGCCGCACGGACGCCGTCGGTATTGCACACATCAATCACGGTATCGGCATCCGCAAACGCATCGATCGCGCCTGCAACGTCCGCCGTATCCACCGCGGTCATGTCCGCTTCATACAAGCAGGCAGTAGACAGGTTGTTCGAGGGCAACGCCGCCAGCAGAGCACGCACCTTTTCGAGCGCCTCGTCCACCGAAGCCACGCAGATATCCGCCTGCGCCTGCTCCTCACCGACGTTCAAACGAAGATCGCTGCCTTCGCAGGCAATCACAACATCCGCCGCCATCGCCATCATCGCCGCCGAGCCGACGCAACCGCCTGCCACAACCGCGATCTGCGGCACAACACCGGATAACTCGTTCGCCGCCATCAGGATATCGGAGACCGCATCCATCGCGTCGAGACCTTCCACCAGTTTTACGCCGTCGCTGTCATACACGCTGACAACGGGAGCGCCGTTTTGCGCCGCCATGTCGTACACTTTGCGAACCTTCGCCGCCTGCGCCTTACCGATCGCGCCGCAGCACACATCATGATCCTGCGCGAACGCATACACGGGAGCGCCGTCCACCGTGCCGTAACCGGCAACCGCCTGAACCGCGTCGTCGCCGTCTTTCGCCAGACGATCGATCTCCACGAAACTGCCGGCGTCAAAGAAGCCGATCAGCAGGTTGCGCGCCGCAGAATCTGCGGGATTTTGAATGCCCATATTGTCTACCTCCATCGCTAAAGATACAAAAAATCCAAGGGAAAATATCGAAAAACTCCAAACTCCCCATATTGGTTACAATTATATCAAATCGTTTATAATTTATCAAGCATTTTTTACCCTTTGCAGGAAGATTTTGAAAAAAAATCGCGGATTTCCAGTTCAAAAGGTCCTCCTGCCCCCAAATATCCTTTTTTCACGGCGAAATCCCGTACCGACGGCTCGTCCAGAATCGCCCGCTTCACCCCCTGCGCAAGCAGTGCATTGAGGGTCGCTCGAAGCAAAGCGTCCGTCAGCGCCGCATCGGGCGCTTCCAGCCATACCACCGACGCCCGGTCGCCGTCCGCCTGCACCAGTGAGAAGCCGAGCCGCTCTCCCCGCTCGGTCATCTCCCATCCACACATTGCCTGCACACCGCACGCCTCGCAAAGGGGCGCCGCATTATCGGCGGCGCATTTTATTTCGATCATAGATAACGGCCTTTCCGTTTTTGATATAGTTCGCGGCAATCTTCTTCTGCGTATTGGTATCCACCAGCAGACTGCGCACCTCTTCGGGGGTCAGATGGCGCCAGTCGCCGATCTTCAACATGCCCATACGCACCGATCCGATCTGCGTGCGACGCAGACGGATCACTTCCAGCCCCGCCGCTTCGCAGGTTCGACGGATCTGGCGGTTGCGTCCTTCAAACAGCACCACTTCAATCACGGTGCGTTCGGGGCTCGCCATCACGATCGCCACATCGGCAGGCGCGGTTTTGCGTCCGTCGATCACGATACCCTCAATAAAGCCGATCAACTGCTCCTCCTTGACCTGACCGCGCAACGTGACGCGATAGACCTTGCCGAGGTGTTTGGAAGGGTGCGTGATTGCGTTCGCGAAGTCACCGTCATTGGTCATCAGCAACAAGCCTTCGGAATCACGGTCCAGTCGTCCGACCGGATAAATACGCGCACCTGTGGCGTCCACCAGATCCGCCACGCATTTACGCCCCTGCTCATCCTTCAGCGTCGTCACATAGCCGCGCGGTTTGTTGAGCATCAGATAGACGGGCATTTCCGCCTTTTCCAGCTTTTTGCCGCATACCGTCACGGTATCCCGGCGATCATCCGCCTTGTCGCCGAGGCGGGCAACGCGCCCGTTCACCTTCACTTTGCCTTGCTCGATCAGTTCCTCCGCTTTGCGGCGGGACGCCACTCCGCGTTCGGAAATCAGTTTTTGAAGACGCACCAGCGCCATATTGTCCACATCCTTTGATTGGTAATATCCGTTCTTATCCGACCAGCATCTGTCGCAACAGCGCTGTCCAAAGCTGTACAAATTGCTGTGATCGCGGTAAATCCGCGCGAGCAGATACCGCATCGGTCGTCCGTATCGGTACGGTTGCCAGGCAATCGCCGTGCAGGCGGTATTCGACCGTCCCCACGCACTCGCCTGCTTGTATCGGCGCCCACACATACGGCTCCAGGCGCACCGTCGTCGCCACCGCCGTTTCATCAAACGAGAGCAACGTGACCGTCGGCGGCGCCGTCGTCAGCGACACGGTCATTCCGACACCGCCGAACACCGTCAGATCCGACAGCTCCGGATACGGCAACGTCACGCTTTTTAAGCGCGAAAATCCTTCATCCAGTAAGGCGGTGTGCACCCGCCAATCGTCCGCACAATCAAGCGTGACCGCAATCAGCGTCACCCCGTCGCGTCGCGCCGCCGATACGAGACACCGCCCCGCCAGTTTTGTAAAACCGGTTTTCATGCCGATCGCGCCGTCGTAGGACGCGAGCAGTTTGTTGTGATTGGTCAGCGTGACCGATCGACCGCTGATCGTCACCGTCGCCTGCCGCATCGCGCAGATCGCCGCCAAGCGATCGTTGCGAAGTACCTCGGCGGCAAGAAGTGCCATGTCATACGGGGTACTGCCGTGTCCGTCGGCATCCAGCCCCGACGGCGTGACAAACACGGTGTGCTTCATGCCCAAGCTCTGCGCCCGCTCATTCATGAGCCGCGCAAACTCTTCCAATGTCGGGGATACACAAAGAGCGAGCACATTTGCCGCATCGTTACCCGAGGACAACAGCAAGCCCTTCAGCAGATCCTCCGCCGTCAGCACATCGCCGGCATGAAGCCCCATCGCACTGCCGATCACGGCAACCGCTTCTTCGCTCACCGTCACGCGTTGCTCTGGAGGCAGCGCTTCCGCCGCCAGCAGCGCCGTCATCAGTTTCGTGGTGCTGGCCATCGGACGCTTGACGTGCGCCTGCTGTTCATACAGCACCCGTCCGCTTTGCGGCTCATACAGAATCGCACCGCCCGCCGTCACATCCGCGTCAGTCACAGAATGCACCGATAC
>JAZQHP010000027.1:0-13011 GCA_045540655.1 Acutalibacteraceae bacterium | reverse complement strand
TTGTTTCGTTTCTTTGCTGTATTGTTTAATTTTCAAAGACCTGCGCTGTTCCTCGCGGGACAGCTTCGATATAATACCACACCCCCACTTTTTTGTCAACACCTTTTTTGAACTTTTTTCGTTTTTTTCTTTGTTTTGTCGTTTTTTCTCGACACCTGCCTTTTTTCGGTGGTTTCTTGGTTGACAAGGTCTCGCCTTCTATTTATACTTTATATATAGAACGCCCATCAAAGGAGGTCTCGGAATGGGAGAACGACAATGGACCGAAGGACAGCGCCACTGTATCGACGCACGCGGCGGCACGGTATTGGTATCGGCGGCGGCGGGATCGGGAAAGACCGCTGTTCTGATCGAGCGCATTGTATCCCTGCTCTGTGACCGTGAGCATCCCGTCAACATCGATTCTCTGCTGGTGGTTACATTCACCAAAGCCGCGGCGGCAGAAATGCGCTCGCGTCTGGGAGGACGGCTTGCCGACCTGCTGGCAAAAGATCCTCACAATCGTCATCTGCTTCATCAACAGATGCTGTTACCGCAGGCGACCATCTGCACCATCGACAGCTTTTGCGCCCAGCTCCTGCGGGAGCAGGCGACACGCGTCGGCATCTCTCCGCGTTTCCGCGTGGCAGAGGATACCGCCCTCCAGGTAATGAAAAACGACGTTGCTCAGCGGGTGCTTGACGACGCTTATACCGCGAACACCCCTGCTTTTCGAGCACTTTGCGATCTGCTGACGGGCGACCGCTCCGACAATCATCTGACCGAACAACTGCTCACTACCTACGATTTCATCCAGGCACACCCCTTCCCGCTCCAATGGCTCGACCGTCAGGCAGCGCGTTTTTATGAAGATATTCCTTTGGTGGACACCGTCTGGGGACAGCTGATCCTGGAGCGTGCCGTCCGTGACCTGAAGGCCGCGCAAAGCGCGCTGTTCACCGCCATTGATGAGATGACCGGGGACGAACGGGTCGAGGGCGCTTACGGCAATACAATCTCCACAACGCTGGATGGCATTGAACGGGCACTGAACACAATGGACAGCGATTGGGACACCATCGCCAAGGCTGTCAACGCTATCTCGTTCCCGCGCGCGGGACTGTTAAAAGGATACGAGGATGTAGCATTCAAGGAACGCATCACCTCGCTTCGTGATCACGCGAAAACTCTGATCAACGATTCCATCAAGCCCTTATTCGTACACACGGAAGAAAGCGCCAAAGCCGATCTGGCGACAGCGGCTCCTGTGATCGACTGCCTGTTCGGATTAGTAAAGGCATTTTCGGCGGCATTCAGCGACGCCAAAGCCGCGCAGAATATGCTCGATTTCAACGACATGGAGCATCTGGCACTGTCGCTTCTTGCTAAGCCCACCGAGGACGGCGGGTTTATCCGCACCGAAGCCGCCGCCGAAATCGGCGCACGTTTCACTCACATTATGGTGGATGAATATCAGGATACCAACGCCACACAGGACACGCTGTTTTCGGCATTATCCGACAACGAGCAAAACCTGTTTTTCGTGGGCGATATCAAGCAAAGTATTTACGGATTCCGCCAGGCGATGCCCGCCATTTTCCGTGAGCGTCGCGAACGCGGTACACCTTACAACGGCACGGATTTCCCTGCCACGATCATCCTCGGAAACAACTTCCGAAGCCGTCGGCAGGTGACCGACAGCGTCAATTTTTTCTTCCGCATGTGGATGCACCGCGATACCGGCGGCATCGCTTACGATCAGGGCGAAGAACTGGTGTCGTCCGCCGTTTTTGAGGATGCCGACAGCAATCGTTTTGACACCGAACTGCTGGTCACCGAGAAAAAGACCGCCATCGAAGACGATATCACCACACACCAGGCGGAAGCCCGCCTGGTCGGGCGCCGTATCCGCTCGTTGATGAAAGAGGGCTTCTGCGTCAGCGGCAAGGACGGTCTGCGCCGCGCGGACTACCGCGACTTCTGCGTGCTTCTGCGCAGTACCAGCCACGCCGCACCGTTTTATGTCAAAGAACTGCAGGCGATGGGGATTCCCGTCAGCACGGGCAGCCGCGACAACTTCTTTGAATGCAGTGAGATCCGCACGGCACTGTCGTTGCTTCGTGCCATCGACAACCCGCTTCTGGACATTCCGATGCTGTCCACGCTGATGTCGCCGGTGTTCGGATTCTCTCCCGATGATACGGTTGCACTGCGTGCGCAAGGGCACGAGATACCATTCTTTGAAGCACTTCGCCGTCGCGCCCGTCGTGCCGACGAGTTCGGACGACGTTGCCGGACGGTGACCGATATGCTGTCACGATACCGCACGTTGTCTGCCGCCATACCTGTCGATCAGCTGATTCGACGGCTGTACGAAGACACGGATTTACTCAATCTGATGGCCGCCAAAAGCGGCGGCGCCGACCGCATTGCCAATCTGCGGCACCTGTATGATCTGGCCCGCCGTTTTGAGCAAGAGGATATGCGGGGGTTGTCGGCATTTGTGCGATACATGGATAAGCTGGAAGCAGGCGGTATCGCGGTGACATCCGCCTCCAAGGACCGCGACAACCAGAACGCCGTGCGTATCATGACTATCCATCGTTCCAAGGGACTGGAGTTTCCTGTGGTGTTTGTGGCGGGTCTGGGTACGATGTTCAACACCGCCTCCACCAAAACCGATATTTTATTACACGCCGATCACGGCATCGGCATGGTGCTTCGTGACCGCGAAGCATTAACGCAAACCGACCCCTTATTCCGACAAGCGATTTCCGGTGCGATCCGCTACAGTGAACGTACCGAAGAACTTCGCGTGCTGTATGTCGCGATGACCCGTGCCAAGGATAAGCTGATCCTGCTGTCGGCGGTTGACAACCTGACCACCACGCTGACGCGTCTGCACACGGCATCGGGGCAAGGACCGATCATTCCCGCCTCCTGCATCCTGCACGCATCGCGCATGAGTGACTGGGTGCTGGCGGCAGCACTGCGCCATCCCGCCGGACAGGCACTGCGGGAAATCATGCTCGGCAACCGCACTGACGGATGCCACACGGACGGTTTGCGCATCACCATTGTCTCCGCTGAGGATCTGCAAGCGGATGCCGCTGACGACACGGACGAAGAAGCACCGCAATCCCTCGACGGCATTGACGAACGTCTGGCATATACCTATCCGTATGCGGCACTCGGCGCGATTCCCGCCAAGCTCACCGCCTCCGGGATGGCACACCGCATCGGAACCGGGCATAGCATCCTGCTGTCGCGCCCCGCTTTCTTAAGCAAAACAGGTCTCAACCCCGCCGAACGCGGTACGGCAACTCACCGTTTCCTGGAAGCGATGATACTGTCCGATACGGTTGCCGCCGAGCAGGCGGCGCGCATGGTGGAACGTGAACAGCTGACCGACGCGCAACGACAGGCACTGGATTTCGACGCGCTCGATCGCTTTCTGCAAAGCGACCTTGCCGCGCGCATGGCGGCCTCCCCCCTCTTACTGCGTGAATTCCCCTTTGCGCTGGAAAAGAGACTGGGCGATATAGAAGGCACCGATCTCTCCGCGCTTCCCCGTGATGCCGCCGACGATACCGTGCTGATTCAAGGTATGGCGGATGCCGTATTCGAAGAAGACGGCGGGCTGGTGATTGTCGACTACAAAACCGACCGTGTCCGAACGGCAGACGAACTGGTCGAACGATATCGCCCGCAGTTGGCGGTTTACAGAGATGCGTTATCGCAAACCCTGCAACGTCCCGTCAAGGCATGCGTGATCTATTCCTTCCATCTTCATACAGCTATTACAGTAGACTGAAAAAAGCTCCGACAATCGTTGAACGTCGGAGCTTTTAATTTCGGCTTGTTGACAAAAAAGTGCCGCAGACACTGCGGCACTTTTTGATTTGTTTATTTGCCCTTGGCCTGGCGCTTCGCCATCCAGCCCGCCCACAGAGGAGCGGCAAGGAAGGTCGAGCTGTAGAAACCGGAGATAACACCGAAGAGCAACGGCACAGCAAAGCTGATGATGGAATCGAGGTTTTGCACCGCCGCCACAATCACCATGACAACCACCACAGTCAGCGTCGTAACCGAGGTATTCATCGTACGGCGGAAGGACTGATTGAGGCTGAGGTTGACCACTTCGTTGATGTCCGCTTTCGCGCCCATGTGCAGGCGGTTCTCACGGATACGGTCATAGATAACGATGGTATCGTTGAGCGAGTAACCGAGGATGGTCAGCATCACGGCGACGAAGTTGCCGTCAAGCGGGATGCGCAACAGCACAAACGCAAAGTACACCATCGCGAGATCGTGAAACAGCGCCGCGACCGCCATCAATGCCGCCGAGAAACCGCCGATCTTACGGAAGCGGAAAGCCACGTACACGATCAGCAGCAAGCACGCCAGCAGCATGCCGACCATACATTTGACGAAGAACATCTGACCGGTCGAAGCGGTCAGGGACTTCTGGTCAATGTCTTGAATGTTGTTGTCCGGGAATGCCTTGCCAAGTTCGTCGTTGATCTGCGCCTGGTGTTCGCTGTCGATGACGGCGGTGCTGTAGGCGTTAAACACCTGCACGCCGCCGCTTTCGGACATCTCCACCTTCGCAGACGTGCCGAACTGCTCACTGAAGAAGGAGGTCAGCTCATCCACAGTCAGCGTTTCGGTGTAGCTGTAGGTCAGCATGGTGCCGCCTTTGAAGGTGACGTCCATTTCCACGCCGAAAATCACATTGACAAGCAGGCCGAGCGCGATAATGCACGCACTGATGATCAGGAAGATCTTGCGGCGTCCGATGAAATCAAAACGGATGTCGTTATTCATACACGCTCACCTCCATACATCCAGGGTTTGCGCAGGAATTTCAAGCGCGAGACCGAGCGGAGCATCAGACGAGAGAGCGCCACGCCCATGACAAAGTTCAGCACCACGCCGACGAACAGCGTGTAACCGAAGGAATAGACCATACCCGTGGTAGACGCCGGGAACAGCGCCATCAGCGGAGAAAGAATGGTGGCCCAGAAACCCGAAGGCGGACCGAACACGCCCATCAGCACGATGGACACGATCAAAACGGTGATGTTGCCGTCGAAGATTGCCCAGAAGGAATTCTTCGAACCCGAGCGGATCGCGCCGTCGATCGTCTTGCCGCGGCGCAGTTCTTCGCGCACACGCTCGGCGGTGATGACGTTCGCGTCAACACCGATACCAATGGACAAGAGGATACCCGCGATACCGGGCAGGGTCAGCGTGAAGCTGTCAAACACGGCAAAGTAGCCGGAAATCGCCGCCAGCGAACCGGCGATCTGACCCACCAGTGCAATGGACGCCACCACGCCGGGCACGCGATACCACGCGATGATGTAGATCATGACCAGCACCAGTGCGATCAAACCCGCCGTCACCATGGCTTCGAGGGCTTTTTCGCCCAGCGTCGGCGCCAGGGTCGAATAGGACTTGGCTTCGATCGCGAACGGCAAAGCGCCCGCATTGATCTTGTTGGCAAGCTCCTGCGCTTCGGAGAAGGTCGCCACGTTGCCGCCGGAGATGACCGCTTCACCGGTCGTGATATGCGCTTCCACGGAGGGAGCGGAAATCATGGTATCGTCCAGCCAGATGGAAATGGGCGCTTTGTTGTTGGCAAGCTGTGTCGCGGTCGCATCGGCAAACGCCTGCACCGCATCGCCCTGCAACTGCAACCGGACGACGGGCGTCTGGTTACCGCTCTCGTCGGTCTGCCACGCGGCCTGTGCTTCCTTCACACCTTCACCGGTAAGCACCAGTTCACCCGACGGCACGGTCTTGGTCGTGCCGTCCTCATTGGTGACGGTTTCGGTTTCGGTGCCCATGTAGAATGCAAGCTGTGCGGTTTCGCCGAGTTCTTCAATCGCCTCGGTCGCATCGTAATCTTCCTCGTCGCTTTGCCACGGGAAGCGCACGATCACCTGATTGTTGGTCAGGTCCGCATAGCACTCGTAGTCTGTGATGTTCTGACCGACCAGGCGTTGTTCGACGATCGATTTGATCGCGTTGACCTGCTCGTCAGTGATCTCGCCGCCGGCGGCTTCGATCTCTGCAATGGCTTCGTCTGTCGGGCCGAACGTGACGTCCACACCGCCGCGGATATCGATACCGAATCGAATATCCTTGGCTCCGCGAATGACCATGTCCGCGCGATCGCCGTAATACGTATTTACACCAAAGAACGAGGTGTAAGTCAAGGTGGCGATCAGCACCACGACGACGAAGAAAATCCACTTCGGTGTTCTCTTCATCGGGTTCACCCTCCACGGTAGAAATTATTGCGTCTTTTCACAAGGCGCAACGATGGATAATACGATTATTATAAAAGAAAAGACCGAGAATGTCAATCACCCTCGGTCCACTTTTCATGAAATTTTGCTAAAATTCACAATTGCATTACAGGCGTGCTTCGATCGCCGCAATCTGGACACAGATGCAGAACAGCTCCATGGCAATCTGCAATTCTTCCATCGGCGGATAGGTCGGTGCCAGACGGATGTTGCTGTCGGAGGGGTCCTGTCCGTAAGGATAGGTCGCACCCGCGCCTGTCAGCACCACGCCCGCTTCGCTCAACAGACGCACGGTACGCTTGGCACAGCCCTCGCACACGTTGACGCTGACAAAATACCCTCCCTTGGGCGCATGCCACGTCGCCGCGCCCGTCGGACCGAGCTCCGTCTCCAGCATCGACAGCACCAGCTCGAATCGGGGACGCAACACCGCCGCATGCAACTTCATATGCTCGTGTACACCCTGCGCATTTTTGAAATAGCGCACATGGCGGAGCATGTTGAGCTTATCAAAGCCGATGGTCTGCACGGTCATGCGGCTCTTGATATCGGCAATATTTTTCGCCGATGCCGCCAGTGCCGCCACACCCGCACCGGGGAAGCTGATCTTCGAGGTGGACATAAATTCCACAAACAGATCCTCGTTGTTGTGCTTTTTGGCTTCGGCGAAGATGTTCAGAAGCGTGTCGCCGTCTTCGTAAATATGATGCACGCAGTACGCGTTATCCCACATGACGCGAAAATCCTCCGCCGCGGGTTTGAGCGCCGCAAAGCGACGCACCGTATCATCGGAATAGGTGATGCCGTCGGGGTTGGAATACATCGGGACGCACCAGACACCTTTTACAGACGGATCCTGTACCAGCGCTTCGATGACATCCATATCGGGACCGTTGTCGGTCATCGCCACCGGGATCATCTCGATGCCGAAGTATTCGGTGATTGCAAAATGGCGGTCATAGCCGGGCGCGGGACACAGGAATTTAACGTGTTCCTGCGCGCTCCACGGGGTCGCGCCGCATACCCCCTTGGCATACGCGGTGGCGATATAATCAAACATCATGTTGAGGC
Source organism: Acutalibacteraceae bacterium (assembly GCA_045540655.1). GTDB lineage: Bacteria > Bacillota > Clostridia > Oscillospirales > Acutalibacteraceae > RGIG1959. The sequence goes on along the minus strand of JAZQHP010000027.1, from coordinate 5,644 downwards.
TGGAGTTGCCGCCGACGATCACCTGATCGGGGCTGACATCCAGCAGTTCGGCAAACAGGATCTTCGCTTCGGGGATACCGTCGAGCAAGCCGTAGTTGCGGGTGTCAAAGCCGGTCTGCGTCAGATACACATCCCTGGCGGACAGGCTCTCGATCATATCCATCGTCAGATCCAGCTGTTCGGCACCGGGCTTGCCGCGCGACATATCCAGTCGGAGATCCCGCGCTTTATAGGCTTCATATTGTTCACGAAGAACCGCAAGGCGCTTCGCCAGTTCTTCGGCCGAAGCGGTTTTTATATTCAACATCGTAAGGTGTCTCTCCTCGCTTTACAAGATATCCCGCTCATTATACCCAATGTCCGTCCGTTTTGCAAGTTCTTTTTTCATTTCTTGCAAAAAAAGTGCTGTTTTTTTGCAAAACGCGGGCTTTTGACCCCGAAAATTGGGCAACGGACGATTTTGTTGTTCAAAATCGCCCGTTTTCAGTATATGCTGTTGCCGGTTTTGCGTCCGCTGTTAAAACCAACTCGTGATCCAGATTTCCAGTCCGATACCGATCAGAATCACGCCGCCGAGGATGCCCGCTTTGCCGGCGATCCTGGTGCCGACTGTTTTGCCGATGATCAGTCCTGCCAGACAAAGGATAAACGTCACCGCACCGATCAGCACGCACGCGAGCAACGCCTGCATCCGGGTATAGTCGGCGATCGTGAAGCCGACGGACAGGGCATCAATGGATGTCGCCACCCCTTGCACCATCAGGGCTCCGAAGCCGACCGCAGGTGCCTCTGTCGTCTCCCCTTTGTCACGGATACCTTCCATCAGCATCTTGCCGCCGAGAAAGCCGAGCAACACCAGAGCGATCCACGGAATGAACGGCTCGAATGCCGAAAAGCAGCGGACGGCCGTGGATACGCACACATAGCCGATCAGCGGCATCAGAAACTGAAACCCCGCAAACACACCGGCAATGCTGCTCATTTTGAGCGGTTTCATCGACGGCTCATGGAGTCCGTTGGCAAGCGACACCGAGAATGCATCCATCGCCAGTCCCACGCCGAGCAACAGGCTGTTAAAAAAGAAGGCAGCACCAAACATCGGTAATCTCTCCTTTTCGGTTCATCAAACATGCACCGCTTATCCGTCCACGGTGCAGGGCTACATCCTATGTGATTTTTGCGCATTTTAGCACCGCGCAAAAATCCGGTCCGACCGAAGGATCAGACCGGATCATAGGTTTACGCCGCCGTTTTCTTTCTACGCACGCACACCGCCGTGATAACAGCCGCCGCCGCGATCACGACCGCGGCAAGAATCGGCAACAGGTATCCGAACGAGAACGGCGTGTCGCTTGAAGCCGCATATGCCGCGTCATCGGTCAGCTGAGCGGCAGACAGATGATGTGCCACACACACGATCTGTTCGACGCGATACAGATCCGCTTCCAGCGCCTGACGGGCGGTCACATTCGCCACCGCCGACACCGCTTCGCGGAGCGTTTGCAGAGCCGCCGTATCCATGCGGGCATCGGCAACCGAATCCTTTGCCGCCGTCACTGCCGCCTTGATCGCGCCGCTTTCCTCTTGCGTCATACCGCCCAACGGCAGAATCACATCGTCTATGTGTCCGACCAGATAGTCGAGCGCCGCACGGATGGACGCGTCCTTGTCCAGGAAGGGCGGGATCGCCTCGTTGCGATAGACCGTCTTCATGAGTGCGGCGGGCGCTTTATCCGCAAAGAAGCTACGCGCTTCAAAGAAGCAATCGCCGTACGTGCCGTAGCTGTTGTCTTCGCGCGCCTGGCGCTCCATTTCCGCCGCGCCGAGAGAGTCGGTTTGCACGCCCAGTCCCGTCACGACCATACAGGTGTCGCCGCCGAGCTGAATCGCTTGTCGGATTTCTTCGCCATAGCCGTCGCCGTATGCCATCGGATGGAGCACGTCAACGAGCCCCTCTTCCAGCCAGGACGGGAAGTCCTGATACACACGGTCGAGCGCGTGTTCAAACGGAAACGCCACGTCCGCCGCCAGAATCACATCGGGCGCTTCGCGATCCAGCATCGTGCGGATCTCCCGCACCCACGTCGTGATGCAATCGCGGCGGTATTGACACCAATCCTTCCAATACGACGCCCCCTGATCATACGTCGGGGTCACGCCGTATCCGTAGGCTTTTTCAAAGCCGTCAAACGCGGCCTGCGTATAACCGTAGTCCTCGTCACCGGTTGCCGCATAGTAGCGGATGTAATCCATCTCAAACGCATCGATATCGTAGGTGGTGACGATGTATCGGTAAAAATCAATCAGATACTCCCGCGCTTCCTCATTGGCGGGATCGATCATCATAAAGCCATCCTTATTGTAGGGCATGCCCTTCTGGTTGAGCGACAACCATTCCGGTTTCTTGCCCGTCACAGTGCGCTCGTCATAGCCGTTATCGATGCTGCTGCCGATATTCATGATCGGCATCCACAGATGGCATTCCATGCCGTATTCGTGGCACGCGTCAATATACGCCTGCAACACATCGTAGTTAAACGAGGGATGGCGACCGAACAAGCTGTCCTCGGGGACGTTCATGATGACGCCGTTTTCAAACCAGCCTTCAATGCTGACAAAGTTGATGTGCGCATCGTGAAGCTCTTTGACATAGGCTTTGACATCCGCCGCGGTTTTTTGCGACGGGCGGATCCACACACCGCGGTATTGCACGGTGTAGCTGTCGCACAGAATATTGCAGGCATCCTGCGTTTCGGCCATGAGACGGTCGCACGCGTCCGCAAATGCCAGATCGTCGCCGTCGTCCCGATACGTCGCCAGCGCGGTCTGGTATTCTTCCGACAGGGCGTCGATCGCCTGCTTTGCCGCATCGTGATCCGCATAGACAAACGCCTCTTTGGCTTCATTTGCCGTTTTATAGGCGGCATCCAGCGAATACTCCACCGCCGCCTGTAAGCCTTCCGCATTGTAGGTGAACACCACATTCATGGTTTGCTCGTCGAAATCCACGGTCATACCCTTGAGAATCTTCGAGCGCATCCATTTGGCGGTGGCACCATGCATCGAAATGACATACCCGTTCGAGGGAATCACAGAGTTATTACCGCCCATATCCGTAATCACGCCGTTTCGCACCACGACCTCATAGCCGTATTCATTCGTGCCGGTCGTCGCACCGCGTTCGGGCGTATAAATGATCATCTCATCCTCGCCGCGCGATTTGTTGACACCGTCGGCGGGGTTATCAAACGAATAGAACGGAGACACATCCTGTGTGAGCGGCGCATCCGACACCGTCAGCGTCAGGGTACGGCGATCCACGTAGACGTAATCGCCGATCTCGATGTTCTCGTAGATCCACGTCTTCATGAGCTTACCGCCCTCTTCTTCGTTGTCGTGTCCCGACACGACGAAACCACCTTCGGGAATAGCGGCATCGCCGCTGACAATGTTGCTTACGCGATGATCTTTGCCGACCACCGCTTCGGCACCCCACCGATTGGTGCCGGTCGTATCGCCGTATTCCTCTGTATATACGACAATTTTGCCGGCATCACGGGCGCAGTTCAGTCCGGCAATGGCAACCGTGACCTCCTTTGCCGCCGCGGTCATCGGTACCGTTGACAATAACAATACCACCGCGAGCACCACACCGATCCAACGCATTTGTTTCATAGTAAGCTCTCCCTTCTGTTTTTATCGTCTGACAACAGAACAAGCGGTCATTCCGTAATAGGAAAGAGCCGCTACAGTCGCTTTGTTGATCCGCTCGCCGCCCATAATAATGGGGACAGCGGGCGGGCATCCGATCGTCGGCACCGCCAGAATCCGTCCGAGTGCCTCGCTGACCGCCACCGTTTCGCGCGGAGCGAGCAACGCATCGTGCGGACGCATCACCGCTTCGCATGCACAGGGTGTCGGTGGTAACTGCGTCACCGACGGGCGTCGACGGACGGCGGCAAATGCCGCACACAAAAACTGCAGATCGCCGTTACACGGCGTGACCATCAATACCACATGGTCGGGATCAAAAAACTCACATTCTACCCCGCGTTCCCGCAACACCTCGGCAAGCCCGTCGCCGCGATAGCCGTAGGATTTGGGGCGCACGGTGATTTTGAGCGGTTCATCGGAGCCGAGCTCCCAGCCGTCCGCTTCCCATGCCGACCGAATCTGTGCGACCTGCGCGGCACACGCAGCCAGCCGCGCGGGATAATCCGCCGCCAACTCCGCGTTCAGGCGGTCCAGCGACTGCAAAATCAGATAGGACGGGCTGGTCGATCCGAACATCGCCATGGCCGCCCGTGCGTGATCGTGAAACAGGCGCGGCGCACCGTCCGCGATATGCAGATACGCCGCCCCCGTCAATGCCGGTAAGGTTTTGTGCGCCGAATCGCAACACATCGTCGCACCCAGATCCATCGGATGCCGCGACGGCGTCAGAAACCGCAGGTAGGCGCCGTGCGCATTATCCACCAGCAACGGCACACCGAAGCGACAGCAGACCGCCGCGATCTCCTCAATCGGGGATACGTTCCCGAGATAATCGGGACTGGTCACGTACACGGCGGTGTACACGCCGTTTGCCAGCGCCGTTTCCACGGCCTTTGGGTCGGCGCGTCCGTTCAGATAGGAATCGCCGAACGGCAACCAGGTCACATCCATATCCAGCAGTGCCGTCGCACTGACAAACACCTGATGCGCGCCGCGCGCCGCCAGTATACGGGCGCGCTTGCCCTGCTCTGCCGCCAGCATAGCGGTCAGGTAGACCATCGCGCGGATGCCCTGGGACGAGCCTTCCGTCGAATACAGTGTCGGACACCCGAACAACGCAGACGCGTTGCGCTCGCTTTGCGCGATGATGCCGCTCGCCTCATAAAGGGAATCCGCGGCGGGGATTTCGGTCAGATCCCACGGCTCAAACCCGAGCAGGGACTCCCCCTTATGCCCCGGCATATGCAATCGTCTGACACCGCTTTGTATGTAACGATCGACAAAGTCAACAATCGGTGTATCCATGCTCTTATCCTTCGATCATCCGCGCCACCTGTACCATGATCGCGCATTCCATGCGCTTGCGGAACAGGTCACAGCCGTATTCATAAATGCCGCGCACATCGCCCGTGGCGTGATACGCGTTGGCGGCACAGCCGCCCGAACAGTACAGTCGCGCCCAGCAATCCCGACACGCGGGACGCGCATATACATTGCAGTCCATAAACTCCTGCTGAACGGCGGTGTTGGTGACACCGTGGAACACGTCGCCGAGCTTGAAGCGCTCTTCGCCGACGAACTGGTGACAGGGATACAGGTCACCCCACGGCGTGACCGCCATATACTCCGTGCCCGAACCGCATCCCGAAATACGCTTGTAAATGCAAGGACCGCCCGTCAGATCGATCATGTAGTGATAAAATGTGAAGGGACGTCCTTCGTGATCGCGCCACAGCATCAGTGCGGCAAGATCCTCATATTGCTGCAGCACGATCTCTTTATCCGCTTCGGTGAGCGCCGACGGATCCGACGGATCGCACACCACCGGTTCCATGCTCAATTCCGAAAAACCGAGATCGAGCATCTCCTGAATATCCTCGAGAAAGTCGGGATTGTGATGCGTGAAGGTGCCGCGCATATAGTAATTCTT
>JAZQHP010000026.1:0-14978 GCA_045540655.1 Acutalibacteraceae bacterium | reverse complement strand
GATCGCCAGATAATCGTCATACGCCGCCTGCACCTTCTCGTCCTCGCAGGTCACGCTGTCGATGGTCGTCAGGAAGGTAGTGTGCCGGCAGTGATCCGACCAATAGGTGTCGATCATGCGGATCTCGGTGATGGTGGGATCGCGGTGCTCACCCTTGAAATAGTCCTGGCAGAACGCGATATCGTCCGCATCCATCGCCAGACCGTATTGCTTGACAAACGCCGCGAGTTGTTCACGGTTGAGGTCGATGAAGCCGTGCAGGGTTTCCACCGCCGTCGGCACATCGTAGGTCACGTTGAGCGTATCCACCGTCTCGAGCGACGCTTCGCGGCTCTCCACGGGGTTGATCACGTGCTTCTTGATCGCCGCCAGCTCGGCGTCGCTGATATTGCCTTCGAGAATGTACACACGCGCCGTGCGCACCAGCGGGCGATCGCCGCAGGAGACGATCTGAATGCACTGCGCACAGGAATCCGCGCGCTGATCAAACTGACCGGGCAAATACTCCACCGCAAACACGATGCCGTCGGTTTCGGGGAGCGTCGTATACACATCGTCGAGCTGGGGCTCGGAGAAGACGGTTTTTTCGGTCGCCTTGAGCAAGGCTTCATCAATGCCCTCTACGTCATAGCGATTGAACAGACGCAGAGACGTAACCGAATTGATCAGCAGTTGATGGCGGATCGCCTGCAACAGCTGACCCGCTTCCACCGCGTAAGGCGGTTTCTTTTCTACAAATAAACGGTAAACAGACACGAGCGGTGCCTCCTTTATGGGTTATTATTGTGCGCCTGCCGCCATCGCGCGGGCGCCGATATCGCGGCGGTAAAAACTGCCTTCAAAGCCGATGCCGTCCACCGCTTGGTACGCGGTGTCCAGCGCTTCTTGCAGGGTGGGAGCCGTCGCCGTTACGCCGAGCACGCGCCCGCCGTTGTTCACCAGAACGCCGTCCTTCTGTGCGGTGCCTGCGTGATACACGATGACACCGTCCGCGCCGCCCTGTGCATTCAGACCGTGGAGTGCGAAGCCTTTCTGATAGCTTTCGGGATAGCCGCCCGAAGCAATGATCACGCATGCCGCCGCGCCGTCATCAAACGCCACGTCCACCTGATCGAGCGTGCCGTTGGCGCAAGCCTGCATCACGGTGAGCAGATCGGTTTTGAGAAGCGGCAACACCACCTGGGTTTCGGGATCGCCGAAACGGCAGTTGTATTCGATGACCTTCGGACCGTTGGGCGTGAGCATCAGACCGAAATAGAGGCATCCCGCGAAGGGGCGTCCCTCCTGCTCCATCGCACGGATGGTGGGCAGGAAAATGGTCTGCATGCATTCCTCGGCGACAGCGGGGGTGTAATACGGGTTCGGGGCAACCGTGCCCATGCCGCCCGTATTGAGTCCTTTATCGCCGTCGAGCGCACGCTTGTGGTCCATGGAGCTGACCATGGGTGCGAGCGTCTTACCGTCGGTAAAGCAAAGCACCGACACCTCGGGACCGGTGAGAAATTCCTCGACAACGATCTGATCACCGCTCTTGCCGAACTTGTGATCGTTCATAATGGAATCCACCGCGTCGATCGCCTGCTCACGGGTTTCACAGATCAGCACGCCCTTGCCGAGCGCCAGACCGTCCGCTTTCACAACCAGAGGCAATGCCGCTTCTTTCACATAGGTGAGCGCCGATGCCGCATCGTCGAACACTTCGTAAGCGGCGGTGGGGATCGCGTACTTTTTCATCAGATTTTTGGAGAACACTTTACTGCCCTCGATGATCGCCGCGTTTGCTTTCGGGCCGAACGCGGGGATACCGATCTCCTGCAGGCGATCCACACATCCGAGCACCAGCGGATCATCGGGTGCTACGACCGCAAAGTCAATCGCCTTTTCCCGGGCAAACGTCGCAATGCCGTCCAGATCGGTCGCCGCAATCGGCACACACTCGGCATCTGCGGCAATGCCGCCGTTGCCGGGAAGGGCATAAATCGCCGTCACGGCGGGATTCTCTTTCAGTTTTTTAATGATGGCGTGCTCTCGTCCGCCACCACCGACAACCATCAGCTTCATAGCCGTTTGTCGCTCCTTTCGATTAGTGGTGGAACAGACGGATGCCCGTAAACGCCATCGTCAGACCGTAACGGTTGCACGCATCGATGACGATATCGTCGCGGATGGAACCGCCCGGTTGCACAATGTATTTCACGCCGCTGCGACGCGCGCGCTCGATGTTGTCATCGAACGGGAAGAACGCATCACTGCCGAGTGCCACACCGTCGATGGTGGCGAGATACGCCGCCTTTTCTTCGCGGGTCAGCACGGCGGGTTGCTCGGTGAAGGTGTTCTGCCACACGTTGTCGCCGATCACGTCCTCGTATTCATCGGAGATGTACACGTCAATCGCGTTGTCGCGGTTGGGACGCGGAATATCGTCGCGGAACGGGAGCGACAACACTTTCGGATGCTGGCGCAGATGCCAGATGTCCGCTTTGTTGCCCGCCAGGCGCACGCAGTGGATGCGGGATTGCTGACCCGCGCCCACGCCGATGGTCTGACCGCCCTTGGCGTAGCAAACCGAGTTGCTCTGCGTATATTTCAGGGTGATGAGCGCAATGATCAGGTCGCGCTTGGCATCCTCGGGCAGATCCTTGCAGGCGGTCACGATGTTGTCGAAGGAGCTGTCGTCGATTTTCAGTTCGTTACGGCCCTGCTCAAACGTGATGCCGTACACCTGCTTGTGTTCGATGGGAGCCGGCACATAGGATTCATCCATCTGCACGATGTTGTAGTTGCCCTTGCGCTTGGATTTGAGGATCTCGAGTGCCTCGGGCTCATAACCGGGAGCAATCACGCCGTCGGACACTTCGTGCTGAATCAGTTTTGCGGTCGGCACATCGCACACATCCGACAGTGCGATCCAGTCGCCGAAGGACGACATACGGTCGGTGCCGCGGGCACGCGCATACGCGCAGGCAAGCGGCGACAGCTCGGCATCGCCCACAAAATAGATCTGACGCAGGGTATCATCCAGCGGCACGCCGACCGCCGCACCCGCGGGGCTGACGTGCTTGAAGGAGGTCGCCGCGGGCAGACCCGTCGCCGCCTTCAGCTCGCGCACCAGCTGATAGCTGTTGAACGCGTCGAGGAAATTGATGAATCCGGGCTTGCCGCACAGCACGGTGATGGGCAGTTCACTGCCGTCCGCCATGAAAATGCGGGAGGGCTTCTGGTTGGGGTTACAACCGTATTTCAGTTCGAGTTCGTTGGCCATAACAGACAACTTCCTTTCGTTGATTAGTTGAATTTATTGATGATGCGGGTCTCTTCCCCGCCGTTGTTCAGATCGATGTAACGCACAAACAGGGACACCTTGTTGTCCTCGTTGAGGTTCTCCCACACCGCCGCGGTGAACGCATCGATGTCGCCCTCGATCGCTACCTTGGTCGGCTCGCCCGCAAAGGACGGAATGGGATTGCCGTCGCCGATATAGGTGTGCAGGAAGCGTCCCTCACCCGCGGCAATGTTGTCGTAATCAAAGGTGTAGCGCACGCAGGAGCTGTCGCGACCGTCGTCGCTCTTGAGGATGCTCATCTTCGCAGAAAAATCGCCGTCGGCGGGCATCACCACACCGCTGATACGTGGGGTGAAGTTCGGAGCATCGGGTTCAAACTCGCGGGTGCGAAGCGCTTCTTCAAAGGTTTTGCCGTCTTTGAGGAAATCGTAGACCGTGTCGGTCTGATCGCCGTTCGTCACAATGGTGGTGCCGTTCACCACGCGCACGGGCGCGTAGATGATGAGGGACGGATCGGACAGAAGCGCGGGATCGTGCGCCTGCGTGCGGATGCCTTGCTCAAACGGCACAAACACACGGTTGCGGCTGTTGACCGAACGACCCATGATGAAATACGCGATAACCGCATGGTTGCCGTCGGTGGATTTGCCGATCATAATGCCGCGACCGGGATAGCTGTTGCCGGCCAGTTCCTGATTGAAAGATACCATAATACTGTCTCTCCTTTATTCACAACGTTGTTTACAAACCGCTTCCAGTGTGGCGGGCAACAATTGCCATTCCGCCTGTTCCATCACACGGCGTTGCAGGGTTTCGGGGGTGTCACCGTCAAGCACTTCAACCGCCTTCTGCGCCAGAATGCGTCCGCCGTCGGTGATTTCATTGACAAAGTGTACGGTCGCGCCCGTGACCTTGACGCCTTTTTCCAGCGCCGCTTCGTGCACGCGCAGACCGTAAAAGCCGTCGCCGCAAAACGACGGAATAAGCGACGGATGGACATTGATGATGCGCTCGGGATAGCGACGCACGAAATCCTCCGACAGCACCGTCAGGAAGCCCGCCAGCACGATCACCTCGATGCCGTGCGCTTCGAGCAGCGACACGAGTGCCGCTTCAAACGCCTCGATGGAATCGTAGGCGCGCCGCGCCACCACTTCGCCGCGGATGCCGGCGTTGGCGGCACGCTCCAGCGCGTAGATGCCGTCTTTACTGCCGACCACCAGTGTCAGATCCACATGAGGCAGTTGACCGGCGGCGTGCGCATCGATGATCGCTTGCAGGTTGGTGCCGCCGCCGCTGCAAAGCACCGCTGTTTTGATTGTCTTCATAGTGTGCCTCTCCCTTACGCAAACACAACGCCTTCACCGCGCACGATTTCGCCGCAGATGTAGGCTTGCTCGCCTGCCGCGCGCAGAATGGACACCGCTTTGTCGGCATCCTCCTTCGCGACAACCACGCTCATGCCGACGCCCATGTTGTAGGTGTTGAACATGTCGCGTTCAGGGATGTTGCCCGTTTTCTGAAGCAGAGTGAAGATCGGAAGAATCTGCAGTGCCGCCGAATCAATCTTCGCGGCAAAGCCGTCGGGCAGACTGCGCGGAATATTCTCATAAAAACCGCCGCCCGTGATATGCGACACCGCTTTGACGGTCACGTCTTTTGCCAGCGCCAGCATGGGCTTGACGTAGATCTTCGTCGGCGTGAGCAGGGCTTCGCCGAGCGTCATACCCAGCTCGTTGCTGTACATCTTCAGATCGGCATTTTCAATATCAAACACCTTGCGCACCAGCGAGAAACCGTTGGAATGCACGCCGCTCGAGGGAATGGCGATGATCGCGTCGCCTTCCTTGACGGTGGTGTTGTCAAAAATCTTCGGTTCGTCCACGACGCCCACGGTGAAGCCGGCGAGATCGTATTCGTCTTCGGGGTAGAAGCCGGGCATCTCGGCGGTTTCGCCGCCGATGAGGGCGCAACCTGCCTGCACACAGCCGTCCGCCACGCCGCTGACGATCGCCGCCACACGTTCGGGCACGTTCTTGCCCACCGCGACATAGTCAAGGAAGAACAGCGGCTCGGCGCCGCAACACATCACGTCGTTGTCGCACATCGCGACGCAATGGATGCCGACCGTGTCGTGCTTGTCCATCAGGAACGCGATCTTGAGCTTGGTACCGACACCGTCGGTGCCGCTGACGAGCACCGGCTTTTGCATACCTGCGAGATTGGGGGCAAACAAGCCGCCGAAGCCGCCGATACCCGACATGGCGCCCGCCGTCTTGGTGCGCGCGACATGATCCTTCATCAGGCGAACCGCTTCATAGCCCGCGGTAATATCCACGCCTGCGTTTTTATAGCTTTCGCTGAAACTCTTATCCATTGCGTTTATTCTCCTTTTTTATTCTTCTCGCTGAGCTTACGCTCGTACTTGCTGATCGACATATTTTCTTCCTTCACGGCAACGGGATAGTCCCCCGTGAAGCACGCCGTGCAAAAACCGGTTTTGGTCTCGCGCGCGAGATTTTTCACGCCGTCCACCGACAGATACGCCAGCGAATCCGCGCCGATGATCTGCCGCACCTCTTCCACCGAGTGGTGATTGGCGACCAGCTGGTCGGCGGACGAGATGTCCACGCCGTAATAACACGGACACACCACAGGCGGCGAAGCAATGCGCATGTGGACCTCGGCGGCACCCGCATCGCGCAACAGCTTGATGATGGGGGCGCTGGTCGTGCCGCGTACGATGGAGTCGTCGATCAGGACGACACGCTTGCCGCGTACGGTTTCGGCGATGGGATTAAGCTTGATGCGCACCGCCCGCTCGCGTTGCTGCTGGGTGGGTTGGATAAAGGTGCGCCCGATGTACTTGCTCTTCAAAAAGCCGATGCCGTAGGGGATGCCCGCATACTGCGAATAACCGAGCGCGGCATCCAGTCCCGAATCGGGCACACCGACGATGACATCCGCATCCACAGGGCTTTCCTGTGCGAGCAATTCGCCCGCGCGTTTGCGCGCGACGTGCACGCTCGTGCCGTCGATGACGGAATCGGGACGCGCAATATAAACATATTCAAACACGCAGATCGACGTGCGGTCGCTGTCGCAATGCGTGCGGATGGAGCGAAGCCCTTCCTTCTCGGCAATCACAATTTCGCCCGGTTCCACATCGCGCAGGAAGGTCGCACCGACCGCATCCAGCGCACAGGATTCCGACGCGAACACATAGCCGCCCGATTCCGTGGTGCCGATGCACAGCGGGCGGAAGCCTTTCGGATCGCGCGCGGCAATGAGCTTTTTCGGGGACATCACACACAGTGTGTAGCATCCCTCCAGCTTGTACATTGCCTGTTCGATCGCCTGCTCGATGGAGCGGGCGGTCAGGCGCTCTTTAACAATGGAATAGGAGATGACTTCCACATCGGTGGAGGTCTGGAACACAGAGCCGGACAACTCCATTTCGCGGCGAAGCACCGCCGCATTCGTCAGGCTGCCGTTGTTGGCGATCGCCATACAGCCCTTGCAATGGTTGACGATCAGCGGTTGGGCGTTGACACGTCCCTTATCCCCCGCCGTGCCGTAACGCACGTGACCGACCGCCATCTGACCGTGCAGGCGACCGAGGATCTCGGGTGTGAAAACATCGCCGACCAATCCTGTGTTTTTATAGCCCGAGATGACACCGTCATCGTTGACGGAGATACCACAGCTTTCCTGACCGCGATGCTGTAATGCATACAGCGCCATATAGGTCAGTCCCGCCACATCGGGCTCGGCATGATCAAAAATACCGAACACACCGCATTCATCATGAATCCGATCAAACATATGTGACATTTCTCCTTTCTGTTACACCAAGGGGTCAACGGGCGGACAATTCCTCTTGCAGTGCCGCTTCCTTTTTGAGCACCGCCGCCGTCATTTCTTCGCGCATCGTCTCCAGACGCGCCGCCAGCTCCTCATCCGCGAGCGCCAGCATCTGCGCCGCCAGGATCGCCGCGTTCTCCGCGCCGTCAATCGCCACGGTCGCTACAGGCATACCCGACGGCATCTGCACCGTGGACAACAGCGCGTCCAGACCGTCCAGCGTACTGGACTTCACGGGGATACCGATGATGGGCAGGGTCGTCTGTGCCGCGAGAGCGCCCGCCAGATGCGCCGCTTTGCCGGCGGCGGCAATCAGCACACCAAAGCCGTTGTCCTTCGCAGACTTGGCAAAAGCCGCCGCCTGAAGCGGCGTACGATGGGCGGAAAAAATATGGGTTTCATAGGGGACGCCGAGCGCTTCCAGCTTGTCCATCGCTTTTTGCACGATGGGGCGGTCGCTGTCGCTTCCCATGATAATGGCTGCTTTTTTGATCATAGTCAAGTCCTCCTTGTGGGTATGTTCGGCGGCATGTATGAAAAAAAGCGCAGTGCGTTATGACGCACTACGCTTATATCGCCGCACGGATTCCGCAGGATCGGCACGGGCAGAAAAATCCGCAAGACCACATCTGCCAAACAGGTTGCGCTTGCTTCATCTTCATGGTGCTCCCTCCTTGCGAAAAGTTACTTTTATTTTACCTTTTTATGCGATTAAAATCAAGTGATTTCCGCAAAATTTTGCAATTTGTGGATAATGCCAATTCTCGCCGTGTCCGTGAAACAGAATTGGTGAAATCACAAAGTCACATTGACAACCACCCGCCGTTTCTTTATAATAAACCTGTCAGCATCATTTTGAAAGGATCGGTGATCATCCATGGATCATGCACAGAAAGCAGAAGTATTGTTTAAAGAAGGCTACAACTGCGCACAGGCGGTGCTCGGCGCGTTCAGCGAGGAACTGGGACTGCCCGTTGACATAGCAATGAAGCTCTCCTCGTCGTTCGGCGGCGGCATGGGTCGTATGCGTGAGGTGTGCGGCGCATGCAGTGGTATGTTTATGGCGGCAGGGCTTCTTTACGGCTACGCTACCCCCGAAACAGGCGCACCGAAGATGGAGCTGTATGTGCGCATCCGCGAGCTCGCCGACCGTTTCAAGAAGGAGAACGGCTCGATTATCTGCCGCGAGCTTCTCGAAGGCGCACAGGTTGGCGGCACGCCGGAAGCCCGTACCGAAGCCTATTATCAGAAGCGTCCCTGTGCGGAATATGTGCGCATCGCCGCCGGAATCTTAGAAGAGTATGTGAAAGAGAATCGTTAATGTTTACCACGCAAAAGAACCATCGTTCGCAGACTGCAAACGATGGTTCTTTTTTAATTATGCTCCCGATGCCAAACGATAAATTTCAAATGCGTCGCTCATATCTACTACGCCGTCGCTGTTAACATCCGCTTTGGCAAGCACCGCATCGGATACCGTTCCGCCCGATGCCGATGTATACACCGCAAACGCATCCGTCATGTCCACGATACCATCAGCATTAACATCACCATAACAAGCCGCTTCTATCTCACAAATAAATCCGTGTTCCAATGCCGCATAGTAATTTTCAAAATCGTTCCACTCGCCTGTATTCCATATGCCTGCCCATTCCTCACAAGAGCCGGTATTATCAGGTTGACCAACTTCCCAAAAATCAATGTCAAACGTCTCTCCGGTAACCCATTTCCAAACACCCTCTTCTGCTTGATCCGATGCGCCTATCAAATAATACTCGGCAGACATCATCTCTGACACAATGGCATTTTGTTCTTCGCTACTCGTAATGGTTACCAGATGCCCTCCCATGTTTTCGCAGTACACTTTCGCCTCTGTCCACGTTAAATCATTGTCGTAAAACTCATATCTGTTACCGTTATACTCAATCGTCTTTACAGGGGTAAGCGGTTCGATTTCTACAATAAATCCCGTCTTCTGGTTTATTACATTAGCCTCATCATCCCACACTCCCTCCTTATAATTCATATAGGCATAATCCTGATTTGATTTGTAATCATCCGGTTGCGTGGCAGCCCAATTACAATACTCAAAAAGCTCTCCAGTCACCCATTGAAATACACCTTCATTCGCAGCATCCGATGCACCGATCCAATAATACCGATCCCCGATTAATTGTTCCAGAAATTGTTGTTCCTCCTGCGAATTAATCGTCACTAAATGCCCTCCCATTTTTTCGCAATGCGAATTTGCGCTTGTCCAAGAAAAATTCACATCATATACGGCATACACATGACCGTTAAACGAAGCCGTAATTTTAGGCACTGTGACTTTTTCTACAAGGATATTAATATCACAATAACTCCCGTAATTCCCCTCAGCATCATAAGCATAAATATGTGTTTTATATTCGCCGTATTCATTATTATGATTTCCAATATCCATGCGAAAAGTCGCCGTTGTACCATCTAACGCCCCATTAACCCACAGAATATCATCTTGATCGTTTTGAGTTGTCCACGAAGGAAAGCTAACACGGGCAACACCGACATTATCCGACACCGTACAAACGACCGTATACCCCGTGGGTGTAATATCCGTTATTTTCACATCACTGATAACCGGTGGAGCTGTGTCCGCTACCGCCCACACGGCATAGAGCGTTGTATTGCTGTTAGCAGACGCAGGATAGGTGCCGCCAGCCTGATAGGCTGCTGATGTAGCCGACGAACTGGTTGACCAGCCCAAGAAAGTATAACCGCTGCGTGTGGGAATCGTAGAGCTAAGTGTCAAAGCGGTATTATAATCTTTCATCTGTGCTGCAGGCGCACCGCTACCGCCGTTGGCATCATATGTAATTTGATTTTGTACCACCCATGTTTGCGAAGCCGCGCCGGAATATGTATTCATATATACATTCGTCCCGCTGACATCCAAGACACAACCGGCATTTTGCACGTTGCGGATCACAAAACCGCCCGATACCGCTTGAAATTGCCAACGTTGAGAAGCATCAGATGTGTCATCCCACAAACAAACATTGTTACCACTTGCTACCGTATTGCCGTAATTGTTGATAACACGAGTGTTGCTGCAATGCGGTCTTATCTTATAGCCACCGGGAGAGGGCGTTGTCACAATCTGGTATTCCTGTGCCGTTGACCCGTTAAATTCGTACACTTTTATATTGGTGTTATTCGCATCCTTAAGATTATCCACATCCATATATTGACCGGTTGATAGGTGCTTTATGAAATAGTTACCATCGGAAATGGAGGTGTATTCGACGGAGGAGGGAACACTTTTAGTGAAATGAACCGCCCCAATCGCATCGCCATACGATCTGTTGTATCTCGCATAAAAAGTGCTTACAGAACACGATTGTGCAGCACCTTCTTGGGCATATGTAGAATTGTAACTTTCAGAAAAATAAACCGTGTTATTAATAATAGCGTGTATCAATGTTGCATGGCCTGCACCGGGATTGCTAGTACTGTATCCATATTGATATGTCCAACTAACTATAATATTGTATACATTTTCACCACCGTAAGCAGAGATAATATCATAGAGGCAATTATTACCAGCGTACTTATTTTTTTGGTATCCCATTGTCGTAGTTCCAGTTTGAACATTTCCATAAATTTTGTTACCATTGCCAGCAACATCAGTATCTTTAGATGAAATCACATTCAATGCTTGTAGCTGATATTTGACATAGGCTCCGCACCAACCGTCAAACGATGTCCGCCCGCTCAACTGTAACGATTTTGTATATGCACTCCCAATTTGCGCAACAATACGTTCTGTCTCCGTTTGTGCCACAGTCCCGAGTGGCATCGATGCTATAAGGAGCGCGCACATTAGCCATAACGCCGTGAATGCTTTTACTATTTTTTTCATAACCATCATCCTCCGTTTATCAACCGCTTATACTAAAACTATGCAAATATATTTTACTCAGTTTTTGAGTATTTGTCAATACTCAAAAACTGAGTATGGTAAACTAAGACATCTCATATTAGGGAGGGTTTTTATGGATTATCGCACACGTCTGCGCCATTTGCGAGAAGATCGTGACCTGACGCAAGCCGCGCTCGGTCGTGTTATTCAAAAATCCCAACAAGGTTACAATCATATTGAAATCGGACGAGCCGAGTTGAAAATCGACGATTTAATCGCCCTCTGCCGTTTTTATAATTTATCTGCCGATTATATCATCGGTCTCAGTGATCGCCCGCTCCCATTAGACAAAAAATAACCGCCGTTCGCTTTTATAAGACGAACGGCGGTTATTATTTATCCTTCTGTTATTTCAAAGCCGCTACCGCCGCTTTGAGGGCGTCGACCTTGTCGGTCTTTTCCCACATGACGTCGAGGTCCTCGCGTCCCATATGACCGTACGCCGCCACGGCGCGGTACTGCGGACGGCGCAGTTTCAGCGTATCGATGATCGCCGCGGGACGGAAGTCGAACACCTTCCTGACCGCCTCGGCAAGCACCTCATCCGCGACCACACCCGTGCCCTCGGTATCCACAAACACCGACACGGGCTCTGCCACGCCGATGGCATACGCCAGCTGCAGTTCACAACGCTTGGCAAGCCCCGCCGCCACCACGTTCTTCGCGGCATAGCGCGCCATGTACGCGGCGGAACGGTCCACCTTCGTCGGGTCTTTGCCCGAGAACGCGCCGCCGCCGTGACCCGCACGGCCGCCGTAGGTGTCGACAATGATCTTACGACCCGTCAGACCGCTGTCACCCTGCGGTCCGCCGACCACGAAGCGACCGGTCGGATTGACAAAAATATGCGTTTGCTCGTCCCACATCTCCGCGGGAAGAATCGGACGGATCACGTGCTCGATGATATCGCGGCGGATCGTCTCGAGCGAAGTGTCTTCGTCGTGCTGGGTGGAGACAACAACCGTGTCAATACGCACGGCGCGGTCGCCGTCATACGCCACCGTCACCTGCGTTTTGCCGTCGGGACGCAGATACGGGAGCGTGCCGTCCTTGCGCACCGCCGTCAGACGGCGGGCAAGCTTATGCGACAGCGAAATGGGAAGCGGCATCAGTTCGGGCGTTTCGTCGCAGGCGTAGCCGAACATCATCCCCTGGTCGCCCGCACCCGTCACATCATACGGATCGGCGTCGGTGCCACGCACCGCCATTGCTTCGTTGACGCCCATGGCGATGTCGGGGGATTGCTCATCCAGACGCACGATCACCTCGCAGGTGTTGCCGTCGAAGCCGCTGTCGCGGCCGTCGTAACCGATGTCAACGGCGACCTCGCGCACGATCGCCGGCACGTCGACAGTCGCGGTCGTGGTGATTTCACCCATCACCATCACCAGTCCTGTTGTCGCGCAGGTTTCGCACGCGACGTGGGCATACGGATCCTGTTCAAAAATCGCATCCAACACCGCGTCGGAAATCTGGTCACAAACCTTATCGGGATGTCCCTCGGTCACGGATTCGGACGTAAAGAAATGTACGCTCATACAAGTATCTCCTTTCTGTTACACAAAAA
The DNA here is from genome assembly GCA_045540655.1 of Acutalibacteraceae bacterium. GTDB lineage: Bacteria > Bacillota > Clostridia > Oscillospirales > Acutalibacteraceae > RGIG1959. The sequence continues at coordinate 2,303 of JAZQHP010000026.1, read as the reverse complement.
ATCGCCGCTCGGACAAACCGAACGGCGATCATGCATCTCATCTTTCGGTTTTACCCGCAGGATTTGGCACCTTACTTTTTGCAAAGCAGGTTGTCGGACATCACAGGGCCTGTTCCCTCCGTCACTCTTGATAAGGGCGATATACAATTTTAACTATTAGACAGTATACCACAGATTTCGCGATTGTCAACTGTTTTTCACGAAACGGACATCACAGCCATTCAATCTGACCGCCGAGGACAAACACCAGCACCACGGCCATGGCGGCCATAAGCATCACCGCCGCGAACGCCACCAGCAGGCTTTTTCTGCCGTTATGCTTGGTCGCGCGCACGTCCACCAGTCCCGTGCGACGAAGCGCCCCGAGCAACGGCTTATACAGCAGTAACAGCGCCGCCGCATTCATCACCGCTTTGCAGACATTAAACGGCAACAACAGCGTCGGGATCAGCGTCACGACCTCCTCGCGGGGAACACCGAGATAAAACGGGGTGACCAGACAGTTGGCAAGCAACATCACGCCCGTCATCGCCACCACCGCCGCACCCATGCTGAGCAGAGCGCCGGTGAAATCGCGCTTATATTTATAGACCATGCCCGCCGCCAGCACAAACGCACCCGACGACAGCATATTCATCAGCAAGCCGTACCAACCCGTATCACTGACGGTGACAAATTCCAGCAAGGCGACCAGCGCCACCGACAGCACACCGTATGCCGGACCGTACAGCAACGTAATCACCGTAAGCACCGCATCTTTCAGATCAAAGGTCAGGAACATGACTTTGAAATGAATCAAAAAGGTCACGAGAAACGCCAATGCCGTCAGCATGGCGACCACCGCCATCGTGCGGATGCGTTTGGACGTATCGGTTTTCATAAGCATCGTCTCCTCACAAAAAAAGCCCCGCGATCATCGCGGGGCAACAGCGTTTTTTGAACATGACGCCTGTCTTCTTTCGTCCGGACTGTAACCGTCGGTTTCGGAATTGCACCGAATCAACCGCTCAAAGCGGCTCGCGGACTTTCACCGCCGGTGGGGAATCGCACCCCGCCCCGAAGACATCTGATGTGTTATCAGTATACGCTCACCCTTCGGATTTGTCAACCCTTGCGAGCGCATTCCCATATTCCTCCTCCGATACAGCAGCATTGAGTACCGCCATCAGGCGCGCCGTGGACAGATAGGTCGGCAGATCCAGCAGGCGACAAAGCGCTTCGCGCTTTTGCTTGCTGTCGCGCCCGCCCGTCAGCCCGTCCGCCATCAGGCGAGCGGTCGTCATATATGGGGCGGTGCACACCGCGCCGTCGTCTTCAAACGTCGCGCCCGCCATACGAAGGGCGCGAAGCAGTTCCTCGTCGGTCATGCCTTCCACGCCGAGCAGTCCCTCCCTGGAGGCTTCCTGCTTGCGCGGCTCCTTGCCGTGCCGCTGGGGAATATACGCATGGAGCAGTTGCTCCTTCGGGACGGCGGCGGCGATACGATCGCGGATGAGAAACCCCGCCGCATCGCTGTCCGTGAGCACGATCAGCCCGCGTTCCTTCGCCAGGCGACGCAACATCGCGATCGTCTCCTCCGACGAGAACAGGCGAAAACCGTTGGTCTGCACAATCACCGCATCCACCACGCCGCAAAGACGAATGGTATCGTACCGTCCTTCCACCACGATGGCTTCCTTCACGCGCACCATCAGCGACTCTCCTTCGCAATGAGGATCAGCCGCGCGACCGTTTCCTCCAGAATCAGACGTTGTTGCTTTGCGCCGCCGCTTTTCATGCGGGTGTCAGCGAGGCTGAGAAGATGCAGACTTTCACGCAGCGCCGCCACCGACAGTGCGCGGCAATCCCGCGCCGCATTGCGCAGACGGAACTCCCGACCGCGGTAAGAGAATACCGTCGCCAGCTCGGTGGCTTGTTCGCCGCCTGCCGCCGCGATTTTGGCGCGATAGAGATCGACGTACGCCTCCGACAACACCGCCAGAATGCGGATGGGTTCTTCGTTGCAGGCAAACAGCCCCGCGATACAGGTGTAGGCGGTGTCGTAGCGTTTCTGAAGCAACGCCTTGGACAGCTCCCACACCGACGCATCCAGCTGACGGGTCGCCGCCGTACTGACCACCTGCGGCGTGATCTCCCCACCCGCGCCGACCACCGCGCACAGCTTGTCGAGTTCGTTGAGCAACAAGAACAGATCACTGATACCGGTTCTGAGTCTGACGATGATCCTGGCCTTTATAGCAGCAGTGCTGGCAGCAGAGGCAGTGTTTGCCGCCGCAGCTCCGAACAGCCAGTACAGCCTTAAG